>JAEVZU010000145.1 GCA_023392075.1 Bacillota bacterium
AGCAACTTCTCCCCATCGGGATGCTGGTGGTACTGGACAGCATTCTAAACCGTATCACCCAGAACCGGGCAAAGGGCAAAAATACTTTCATCATCATAGATGAAATCTACTTACTGTTCCAGCATGAGTACAGCGCCAACTTCCTGTTCACGCTCTGGAAGCGTGTCCGGAAGTATGGAGCCTTTTGTACAGGCATCACGCAGAATGTGGACGATCTTTTACAGAGCCATACGGCCCGTACCATGTTGGCAAACTCCGAATTTATTGTCATGCTTAACCAGGCGAGCACCGATCGTATAGAGCTTGCCAAGCTCCTGAACATTTCCGACCTCCAGCTTTCTTATATTACCAACGTAGATGCAGGCAATGGACTCATCAAGGTAGGGAGCTCCCTTGTTCCCTTTACTGACCAATTCCCGCGCAATACAAAACTTTACCGCCTGATGACCACAAAGCCAGGTGAGCAAGTGTAAAAAATCACAGGTTATGTTAAAACGGCTGGCTGTATCTACGGTCAGCCGTATCCCTACCTAAAATAGCGGAAGGAGGTGCATGAATTGAAAGAAATTAAAACAAAATCTACCATCAAAGATATTAAGGTGTTGGACAAATCGTCAGATATATCCCGCAGAATGAAAAATGCCTACATCCGAACCAAGGAGCAGATGGAAACGGCTACTCATGACAAAAACACAAATTATGTGAACGATGCCGGCGAAAATATCGGGGATGGAATTGAAACCGCTATCCGGCATACAGGGCAAGCTGCAAAGGATTTAAGTAAAAATGCAGTTGATAAGATAAGGGAATTTCGAAAACCGGATGCTGATGCTGTGGATTCAGACCAGCAAAGCAAGGAATATACTCAAAACTCCGTTAAGAACGAAGCAAAGAAAACAGTCCGGCAAGATAGGGAACATACAGAAACGAATAGCCCTTACAGACAGGATTTAAACTTCTTTAAAGATAAGGATGCAATAAGACAAAAGTCACTCCAACCACTAAGAAATCAATCGGTTGAGCAGAAACCCACACAATTTTCCAATGCTGCAACGAAGGAATCCGTTAAAAGGAGATACACTTTATCCAGGTCTAATGAGCTGGCAAAACGCAGATTTATACAAAGTAGGACCAGTCAGCAGCTAGCAAAAAGCAATATTACTCATACATCAAATACAAAAACGGTTCAGGCGAATGTTCAGAAGACATCACAGAACATTTCATCACAAGTCTTGCAGTATCCCGCTTTTCAGTCGAACCGAAAACCAGCTCCGAAATCTATCCAAAACGTAAAAAAGACAGGTAATGCCATAAAACAATCTGCCAAAACCGTTGAAAAATCAGTAAAAACGGCTGCAAAGAAAGCTGGTAAAGGGACTATAAAAACCTCCCGGAGAACAGTAAAAACCTTCAGCCGTTCTGCAGGAGCTACCATTAAAACCTCACAGACCGCTGCAAAGGCTGCTGCGGTAAAATCTGCCCAGACTACCCAAAGAACACTGCAGGCAGCACGAGCTACTGCAAGAGCAGCGGCTGTTTCTGCAAAGGCTGCTATAAGAGCAATGATGGTGGCTATTAAGGCAATCATTATAGCAACCAAAAGCCTGATATCATTAATTGCAGCAGGCGGCTCTGTTGCGTTTATTATCATTTTGGTTATATGTATTTCAGGATTATTGCTGGGCTCAGCATTTGGTGTTTTCTATTCCAATGAAAAAGCAAATGAAAACACACCTGTTATGAAGGAGGTTGTCAATCAGCTTAACAATGAGTTTGCAGAACGAATCCGGAAAATACAAAACGATAATTCCCATGATACGCTTGAAATATCGGGCAACAGCACCATCAGCAACTGGCAGGAAATCCTGGCAGTTTATGCTGTCCGGACTACCTCCGACCCGAGCAACGGAATGGAGGTCGCTACGCTCGATGATGAAAAGGTGGGTATTTTGCGAAATATATTCTGGGATATGAACAAAATCGATTATTGGCTTGAAACTGTTGTGCATGAGGAAACAGTAACCACCACAGATGAAGATGGCAACGAAACCACAGAAACCATCACTACTACCGAGATAATCCTTCATATAAATATAACATTCATGTCCTATACAGACATGAATGTCAAGTACGGCTTCAATCCCGAACAAGTGAAGATGCTGAATGAGCTTATGAAGGATGAATATAAGACATTATTCATGCAGCTCATAGGAAATTAGAAGCTGATTTTTTCTATGTGTCCAAATGGCAGGGATTTATCACAGCATAATAAGATATATAAGAAAATTTTCTTTAGAAAGGCGGAAAAATAGATGGATATTGAAAAATTAAGGAACCAAGAGTATTCAAAGAGCATAGACACTCTGTCGGCTCTGATTGAAATTGATGCAGATGAAAAAGAAAAAATTTATAAGAGTTTTCAAAGGATGGGGATAAAAAGTTTTTTTCAGCAGCTTGAATCACAGGATTTATCCTCGGAAACTATTGATAAGCTCAAAAATGTAAAAGCCATTATTGAATTATCCAGTGAGAAAAGGGGGCTGCGATAATATGAAACAGGAACTTCAACATGCAGAAAATTTTATAAAAGGTCTGACAGCCTTAACCGGATTGCCTTACAGAAAGGTTCAGCAGTATTTAAAGGTGAATAACCCCTTCAACATCCTGGAACATCCCCACATCCTGGAGCCTAACGAAAAGCAGCTGGAAAAAATCGGACTGCTCAATGAGTTTATCGCTTCTTATAACATTTTAAGAATCTATGAAAGCAATGACAAAATCGTAATCAATTCATCAACTGTAGCAGGTCAATATTTCTCGGCTCTTTTAACCGGAATGAAGGACAAGGAAAGATTTATGGTTTCATTTCTGGACAATGGCAATAACATCATTGAAACAAAAACCATGTCGGAAGGGAGTATCGGACAAACAGCGGTATATCCAAGAGAAATACTGAAATATGCCCTTGCCTGTGACTGCAATGCAGTCATTTTAGCTCATAACCATCCAGGAGGTTCAAAAAATTTCTCTATGGAAGATAAAGAGTTGACACAGAGAATAGTTGATATTTTTCATCCCCTTCAGATTAAAGTCCTGGATCATATCATTGTGGGTGGCGGAAGTTATTCTTCCATGGCTGAAAAAGGAGAACTTCCCAATCAGAGCAGAAGTACTGCAAATTATGAAGTAATTGAATTAAGTGCAGCTTCTGCAAAGGAAAAGGCGAATAGATATAAGCATACACACTCGCGTTAAAGGCGGACTTTGAAAATCAGATTTAAATAAATAATTGAAGAAAGTGGTGAAAAAATGAAAGCTTGGTCATACAGATTAGCCCCCGTTATCTTACCGGTAACGGGGGTTGCTTTAGTTATATGCCTGTTTTTCGTCCATTCTTATTTAGTTGACAATTGGCAATGGATATTTTGGCTGATATTATTACTTGTCAGTGTTATTTCAGGTGTTGTGACGGGCGTATTTATAAAAAGGCTTCACCAGGGAGCCAGTAAAGACCCATTAACAGGCTTATACAACAGGCGGTGCTTCTACGATAGAATGGATTATGAAATGGAAAAAATGAAGCGGACAAAATCGCCTTTGTCGCTTGCCCTAATAGACATAGACAATTTCAAAGCCATTAACGATACTTACGGTCATTTAGAGGGTGACAGGGTTTTAGTGCAGCTTGCCGGGATATTTAAAGCACAAGCCAGATCAGGAGATACCATTGTCCGTTGGGGAGGTGAAGAGTTTGCAATTATTTTACCTGAGTCTGATAAAAATGGGGCTATGGCTTGTGCTGAACGTGTTAGAGGACTGGTAGAAGGTTCAAATAGCAAGTACATAATTACCATAAGTGTTGGGATCTCGACAGTCTGCCAAGAGCGTGATGTAGAGAAAATGATGTCTTTAGCTGACAAGGCATTATATAAGGCGAAAGAAAGAAAAAATATGGTCGTGTATTTGGCGGAATAACAAAAAAGATTAGCAACTCGTTGGATTTAATAGCCGGAACTTACAAAATTTGTAATGTCCGGCTAATACTTTATGTGACATTCATCAAGTATTTCTTTAAAATTATTTAGTAAGTAGGTATACATTTTGGGATGAGTTATCGATAAACGTTCGTACCTATTCTTACCTAGATAATAGTCATATTCAATACCAAAACCACAAAACATACAACCATTCCGTTCATAACCCATTTCATATAGTTTTGAAATTTTCAATTTGTGGAGTTCTATGTAGTCATATATGTCTTTTTCTGTCCAAAAGGATAATGGTCTGCACTGATTATCTTTTTTTACATCAAACACATTGCAGCCATAATTGACCCAATCCATTTCCCTTTGTCGGCTTTCTTCTGCTAATATTCCTAAAATTGCACACTGCATACCAAGCTTTCTTGCTGTCTGCTTTATAGGTGTCTTCTTTAGCTTTTCACAGCATTTATCGGATATGTTTAGGTCTTTGTAACCTAAAAAGCGTTTAAACCTTCTTGTAATGTAGTCAATAGAATTTTGGCGTGTTATGTCAGATTTTGCTCGTCTATATGTCCTGATAGCATTTGCAACAACCTTAGAAAACATTGGAAACCCATCTTCTTTTACAACTCGCTTAAAGTTCCATGACTGTTTGTATTTGTCATAAGGCTTAACCATAAGAATATTCATGCCATTCTGCTCTTTTTCCCACTTGATATGCTGTAAAGTTTCAGGATACTCGCAAGTTGTATTTGAAAAAATATGTAGTATATCGGGACGTAGCTGTCGCACTAAATGAGAAAGAACGGTAGAATCTTTACCTCCTGAGTATGACACATAAATATTTGTTCCATATTTATCTAAAGCTTCGTTGATGAGTATATTGGATTTCAAAATTTTTAAATCAAGTGGTAGAGATTTTAACAATTCTAACTTGTATTTTCTGCTCTTTATAAAATCTCGTTTTTGTTCAAAACATTCTTTACAATAAAGCTTTCCTTTACCATACATCTGATTTTCATCAATTTCTTGATTGCATATCTTACATACCATACAAGCACCCCCTAATTATAAAAACAACAAAATATTGTATTTATGTATTATACACAATTAATAATTGTATTTCAATAACTAACACTCAAAATATTGTGGTTTTTAGTATGATTTTTTGTGAAACAGTTTATTTATACAATTTTTTGTTGTATTATATAATGCGTGGAGGTGTATGCAATGAGCTTTTCAGATAACTTAAAAAAACTCAGGAAACTTAATAATTACTCCCAAGGCGATTTAGCTGAAAAGTTAAAAACTACTCAGCAAAATATTAGCCTTTACGAGAGAGGGGTGGTTGCTCCAAGCATTGAAACCTTAACACAATTGGCTGATTGTTTTAAAGTTACAGTGGATTATCTGATTGATTATAAGAAAGATCCTGCTCATACTGGACTATCACAAGAAGCTCTGGATTTGCTTAGGATATTTGATGCACTTCCTCATAACCAAAAAGTAACATCAATAGAAATTTTGAGGGTATTAAAAGACACCTCAGAGAAAGAGGTGTAATATGTCAAATAGTTATTTTAACGATAACACACTAGAGGATTTGATAAAAGAGATAGAATACGTTTATTTATCCGATAATAGGCCTTGGATAATTGGTTACAGTGGAGGTAAAGATTCCACTGTTGTTGTACATTTAGTTTATACAATGTTATTACAACTTGATCCTAAAAAACGTCACAAACACGTTTATATTGTATCATCAGACACTATGGTTGAAAATCCATTGATAAAAGTTTACCTTTCGGATATGATTTCAGCTATTAGTAGTGCTGCTAAAAAAGATGGGTTGCCTTTAACATGTAAGTTGGTACAGCCTGATCCATCAAATACTTTTTGGGCAAATGTAATTGGGCGTGGTTTTCCTACTCCACGATTAAATGGGTCGTTCAGATGGTGTACTGATAGATTGAAAATAGCGCCAAGTGGTGTTTTTATTGAAGATATAATTAAAAAACATAATTCAGAGGTTGTTATACTTCTTGGCGTAAGAAAAGACGAAAGTATTACAAGAAAAAAAAGGATTGAAGACAGAGAAATAATTGGTAAACTTCTGAATCGACATGAAACCATTAAGGAAGCTTATGTTTACCCTCCAATTGTTGAACTCACAACAGAGGATGTATGGGATGTAATATCATCCAACAATAATATAACCGCTTGGGGTACAAGCAATTCTCGTATTATAGAACTTTACGCAGGCGCTGATAGTGGCGAATGTCCTTTTGCTGGAGTATCAAGTAAAAACGAACAAACTCAGAGCTGTGGGCAATCAAGATTTGGTTGTTGGATTTGCACTGTTGTAAAAGAGGACAAGTCACTCAATGGGTTCATTCGGTCAGGACACAGAGAACTTATTCCACTTGCTGAGTTTAGAAAATGGCTAATTTCAATTAGAGATATTGAAGCTAACAGAGAAAAAAAGCGACGTGATGGTAAAGTATATTTCACCCCGAGTGGCAAGATTGGTCTTGGTCCATTTACATGGGAAATGCGTAAAGAAATTTTGATAAGGCTTTTGAGATTGCAGGAGCAAATTAATTATGAGCTTATCACAATTCCTGAGCTTAAGGCTATTGATAAAATTTGGGACGATGAACTTGACCTTACACGTTTAGGATTGGTCGATTTATATTATGATGTTACTGGTAAAAAGCTGCCATGGCACGACCTAAAGAAGCCATTATTTGATATACCTACGATTGAAAAACTCAATAATTGCGCAGCGGAATATGATGTGCCTATTGATTTAGTTAAAAATTTGATTTTTGTGACAACCAAAAACAAGCATTTTTCAAACCCCAAAATTCTTAGGGCTAATTTAGAAAAATCTTTGACTCAGCAATGGTTGCACGCCAGTGTTTTAAAGGAGCTTGAAGATGAGGATTAATAGTATAAAAATTTGTAATATAAGCTCCTTTGCTGGAGTACAAGAATTTGACTTTACTGTGACAGATGAAAAGAGTGTTGTTCTAATAGGTGGACAAAACGGTACAGGGAAAACCTCTCTCTTTACCGCTATTAAACTTGCCCTCTATGGTCCACTTTGTTTTAATTATCAACACAACAGTAATATCTACCTTTCAAAAGTAAAAGAACTAATTAATCACGATGCGTTTGCTTCTTCTGAGGTCAATGCTTATATAGAAGTAAACCTCGAAATCCCAAATGAACGTGAGATTATTAGCTATGTAATAAAAAGGGCTTGGAATTATGATGCCCAAAAGCTTAATGAAGAATTGACAGTTTTAAAAGCTGGGAACATTCTTGCAGAAGATGATATGATTTTCTTCCAAAATTATCTGTTTACAATCCTACCCCCTAACTTATTTGACTTCTTCTTTTTTGATGGTGAGCAGATTGCAGACTTCTTTGCATCAAATAATTACAATACATATATTAAAAATGCTTTATTAACACTTTGCTCATTTGATACCTTTGAATTGATTAGGAAATTCTGTGATAACTATGTTAATGGAAGCTATGGTACTGAAGAAGTTGATGAAGTGGCAACAAAATATCAGAAAATAACAGATGAAATTGAAAATATTATTCAAAACATTGCAACCATAGAAGAAGAAATTATTAATAAAAATGCAAACATAACTGAAATACAATATGAAAAGGAAGAGCTAGAAAATCGTTTTAAAAATTCTGGTGGATTAACAGAAAAAGAAATAAGTGAGCTTAATAAGAAGTTAAAAGACTTAGAACGTATTAAAAATGAATGCAATTTGCGAATAAAAGCGTTTGTGGAAAGCTCTATGCCCTTTATCATTGCAAAAAATATTGTACCCTCAATATCTAAACAATTAATGCTTGAAGATGAAATGCAAAAATACCAAGCTCTGGTTAATAAACTTAATTCACAAGAGGTTTTTGGGGCTATTCAATCCACAATGAATGATTTCAATATATCTGACATAAACAGAGAAGAATTTATAAGTAAACTTACAATTGCTATTACTTCATCGGCAGTGCCAAATGTAGATATAGATAATTTTGTGTATTTGCATGACCTATCAAAAGAACAACAAAGTAAAGTAGCAGCTGTACTTGAAACAATTGAGAAGTTTAACAATAATAAGTTTATTAAAAATATAACAGCCAAAGATAAGGCATCATCAGAATCTATGTTAATAAGTAAGAAGCTTCGTGACTCTATGGCTGATATAGATGCCCATGAGTATTCTTTAAAGTTTTCAAGCCTTACGAAGGATGAGTTTGAGAGTAAAAAGATTTTAGAAAGTATGATGCATGATCTTGAAGTAAAAAAAGAAAATCTAGTACGTCTACAAAATGAAAAAGCACAACTCTTTGAACAGCTAAAATCTAAGACCAAGGATAAAAACGTTTATGAGCTTACACAAAGGACAAGTATGCTTATGAATAAAATGGTACACGAACTAACAATTTCTAAATTTAAAGAGATTGAAATAAACATGCTGTCTATACTCAAAAAGATTATGCGTAAAGAAAATTTTATAGATTTAGTTGAGCTTGATAGTAATTTTAATATTTACCTTTATAAAGAACAAACTTATGCCCACAAAGATCTTACTAATCTGATTAAAAACATTGGACATGATGAATTAGCTAAGCGTATAGGAAATACCGGAGTACAAAAGTTACTTGAATTTTTCAGTATAGATTCAATTGCCAAACTTAAAAATAGTCTAAAGAAAACTGGTGACCAAATTGCATTATTTGGAGAAAAGCCTATAGAGCTTTATAAAAAAATTGAATTTAATCAACTTTCTAAGGGAGAAAAGCAAGTTTTTGTTTTATCTCTATATTGGGCAATTATCAAGGTTTCAGGAAATGATATTCCATTTATAATTGATACTCCTTATGCTCGTATAGACACAGAGCATAGAGAGCAAATTTCAAAGGAGTTTTTTCCAACCGTAAGCAAACAGGTAATTATACTTTCAACCGATGAGGAAATTACAGAGCATTATTACTCTGTAATGAAGCCTTTTATTGTAAAAGAATATCTTCTTGAATATGATGAGGCTAACAGTAAAACTACAGTATCAAACAGATATTTTTTTAAGGGGTGATGAGAATGATTTTTAGACTGAAAACATCAAAAAAAACAGAGCAAATCTTCAAAGAACTTGAAGGTCGCACACATTTAAAACCATACACCTTAGTAAAACATGCCATTGCTTGGTCAGTGAAGGAGAATACCTCTGTTGTAGGGTTTAAATCTGATTCTCAGGGACTTGAATTAAACCGCCAAACAATCACTGGTGATTATGATATATATTTTAAGGTTTTAATTGAGCAAGTGGAAAACCGTCAAATCAATGACGAAGATTACTTTCCTTTCTTTGTAAAAGCACATATTGATCGAGGTGCTTTAATCTTACTCGACATGTATAATCATGCTGGCAGTTTAGACAGGTATATAAAACAAACGCTTGGGGTAGGTGATACTGTATGATTTATCTAGATAATAGTGCAACAACGCCAGTTGCACAAGAAGTGTTTGAAGCAATGATCCCTTATCTCACAACAGAATATGGTAATCCATCTGGTAAATATTACGAACTTGCAATTAGAGCGAAAGAAGCTGTGGAACAAGCAAGAATAAATGTTGCTAAGCTAATAAATGCAAAACCTGAAGAAATCATATTTACCTCTGGTGCAACAGAGAGTACCAATATGATCATCAAAGGCGTTTCTGATTATAAAAAGTATTATGAAAAAAAAGGTAATCACATTGTTACGACTAAGGTTGAACATAAGGCTACAATAAATACTTGTAAGTTTTTAAATGGTGAAATTTACTCGAATAGTGATGCTACCTTTTTAATAGAAGGCAAACCATTAAAAGTTGACAGAGGTTACGAAGTAACCTTTTTAGACGTAAATGGATATGGTCAAGTAGAGCCTGAAATCCTTGAAAAATTCATAAAAGACAGCACTATCCTTGCATCAATAATATGGGGAAATAACGAGATTGGTTCAATTAATGATATTTCAAGATTATACAATTTATGTAAGAAATATAATATGCTTTTTCATACAGATGCAACACAAGTTATTGGAAAGATTGATATTGATGTCAAAAAAACACCAGTTGATTATATGTCTTTTTCTGCACACAAGTTGCACGGTCCCAAAGGCATAGGCGCTGCTTATATAAAATCAGATGATTATGGAATCCCTCCATTTTCAGCGCTTTTGCATGGAGGTGAACAAGAAAATGGCATGCGTGGCAGTACCTTAGCAGTACATAATATTGTTGGATTTGGTAAGGCGGCTGAAATAGCATTAAGAGATAAAGAAATAAATAAAAAGTTTTATACTGAGTTGGATATGCAAATAATTGAGATTATCAAAAGCGTTCCATATATTCGCATTGTTGGTGATCCTTTAAATAGAATACCTGGTATTTATAGTATCATTGTAGATAAAAGAGATTTCAATAATGAACGATTTTTAAAGAAAATTCATACTGAATTTGCACTATCAAGCGGATCAGCCTGTACTGCTGGAAAGCCATCCCATGTCTTGCAAGCAATAGGTCTTGGAGATTACACCAGTAAGGTTTTAAGAATTTCGGTAGGTGAAAATACAGATCATTCAGTAAGTGATTTGATTGTTGCAATCAAGAGTATTCTTGATGTATTGAGGTGAAAAGCATAAAAGTAAAAACATAAACAATTATAATTTGCGCTCAATGTTAAATATGACATCAGAGATTGACACTACTAATGATTTCATTAGTATATGTGGCCAGAAAACAGAGAGCGATGTAGCTTAATTGCTTACTATGTTTGCAAATATAGTAAGGAAAAAGGGTAATTTGATTCTATACTAAAAGAGACTGTAGGTGAAACATGTATGGCAAAGATGATAGATATTAAACCAGATTATTATGGAGAGGTGACAGCTTGGGAAAGTTTTTCTCAGAATCTTCCTAATGAAGTTGTTGTATATAATCATCGTGAAATTAACGGTAGAGAATTTGATTTCTGCATTTTAGTTAAGAATATGGGAATTGTGATTGTTGAGGTAAAGGGCTGGAAAGCAGGAGACATTTTTGATGTTGCAGGTGTTGATGAAATTATTATTTCAGGATATACAAAGCCAGAACGTTCACCTAAAAAACAAGCCAGGGCATATAGATTTGGATTACTCAATATGATTAATGTTAAATACAATGTAAGTCCACTTATATTTGATATGGTTTGTTATCCTTTTATAAGTAAAAAAGAATATTTAGAAAAAAGGCTAGATATTGTTTCTGAACCTGAAATGACTTTGTTTAAAGAAGATTTGGCTGATTCTATGTCATTAGGACGAAAGATTTCTTCTGCATATGATAAGAGTAAGTCTATTCCTCATGCATCTTTGGACGATACTTTAATGTTGAGAATTAGACAACATTTTGAACCTAATATCGTTATTGAAGAAAACAGAGATGGAAAAGTGTCATTTCCATACTCTGTAGTTTCAGTTTTCCCGAAGGGATTAAATAAAAAAGATATTTTAGAAGTGTTGGATAATTATTTTAATGGAGCAAAGCAGATAATTTTTACAGATAAGGGAAATGGAATTGAAGAGTTGATAGAAAGCTTAAAGCAAGAATATAATAAAAGACATATTTTTGTAAATGGAAATAAACTATCCCTTAATGTAAAAGAACAGAAAGAGGTAGAAAAAAATAAGGGATCATATAGAACATTTAATTTCGAGGCTTACGAAATTGAAGGTATCATAAATCTGTGGGATAAAGAAACAAAAATATTTGAAGGTAGATGCTCCGAAAGTGAGGAGAGCCTTCTAAATGAGTTTGCAGAAAAGTCTTCCTTCAATGTTCAACAGTTTTTTATTGAGCATGCGGTTGATGAAAAAAATATTTTGGTTAAGGCAGGAGCTGGTACGGGAAAAACATATTCGATGGTTTCCAGAGTGGCATTTTTATGTAATAAAAATGATGATGCTGTGATTAATATTACAGAAGATATTGCAATGGTTACTTTTACTAATGATGCAGCTGATAATATGAAAACGCGTTTGAAACAAATGTTTATTAATTATTTTGTTCTCACAAGGAATCCGAAGCACTTGAAATATATTCAAGACGTTAATCAGATGCAGATTTCTACAATCCATAAATTTGCTAGAGGAATTATACAAAGCACATCTCTTGGTATGGGGCTTGGAAATGATTTTGGAATTACATCGGGTGACTTTGTAAAAGAGCAGATTTATGAAAAATATTTGAATCAATTTATTGTAAAAAAGACGGAAGATAATCCTAATTTTATCAACGAATTAAGAATCCCTATACATCATTTCAAGCGAATGCTTATGGCTTTTGCAGGCCAACTTTACAATAAAAGTATTAATATAAAAAATATAACACTGGACGAAATGGGACAACCGATAGCCTCAATGCCATTTTTTAATGAGATTATTCAAGAAGTTATTATAGCATCAGAAATAGAATACTCTGAGAAGATATCAGAAAACAATAAAATTGACTTACGTGAATCAATGATTTTGTTGAATTCCATTGTAAATGGTTCATATAAGGATAAATGTGATTTGCATATAAAATACTTGTTCGTTGATGAGTTCCAAGATACAGATGATACGCAGATTGACTCGTTTTTGAAATTACAGAAAATCGTAGGGAAAGATTGCAAACTTTTTGTGGTAGGAGACTTGAAACAGAGTATTTACAGATTTCGAGGTGCTACAATTAGTGCCTTTAAGATG
Organism: Bacillota bacterium; assembly: GCA_023392075.1. Lineage (GTDB taxonomy): Bacteria > Bacillota > Clostridia > Acetivibrionales > DSM-1351 > Ruminiclostridium. Next base: position 12,783 of record JAEVZU010000145.1, read on the forward strand.
CTTAATGCTACTCCGGACAGATGGGAAGAACACTCAATATCTACTAATTATCGAACAGATAGAAGATTGCTAAAAATATTAGATGAAATTTTTATTAGAATTGGTAATAGGGGGTACTTGCCATATAGAAATGGAGATGATTCCTTAAGCAGCGATATTAATGCTGGTGCGACGGATGAGGAATTATTCACTTGTGTACAATTTCATGGAAAGAATGAAGAAGAATTTTTTGATACACTTTTTGAGTTGCTAAAAACTCAAAGAGAAAATGTACAAAAGCTGAATTTGGAGAGGAATCTTAGTAAGGAAGAAAAAACAATTGCTCTGTTGGTAAGAGAAAACTGGCAAATAGATAAAATAGTGAAAGAAGCAAAAAAGCGGAAAATACAGATTGATACTAAGGTGGGCGGAGATTTATATCAATTAAAACCTGCGATGGATTTGTATCAGTTGCTTATGGCACTAAATAGTCCAATGGAACCAGTATACTTAGTTAATTTCATTGAATCTAATTATTTTAATTTGAAATTGGATTATCAGAAGTTGCATGGACTATCTTATGAACAGAAGCAAGATGAAATAATAAAAATACTAGATGCATATTTTGAGTTACAAATGGGACTTAAATGGAATGAATTAGTGTCATATACTCATTCAAAGCCTATATTAGTTGTACTCAAAAATATTTACGATGCATTGAAACCATGGGAACAATTTGATGATGATATTTATAAACAGAGGTTTTATAGATCAAATTACGAACTGATTTTAGAGAAAATTATAAAAAATTATAGTATTGATTATTTGACTCTGAACATAGTATGTAACTTTATACGTGTCAATATAGTAACAAAACAAGCTGAGATGGCACGTAATGTTGAAAAAGATACTTTAGGAATTACATATCTTTGCACAACCATACATAAGGCAAAGGGATTGGAATACGGGACTATTATTTTACCATTTACGAATCAGTCAATAGGGAATTTGAAAAAAGCAGATTTGGATGTTAATTATGTAAATTCTAAATTGGCTTATTCAATTAAAGTTGATGAGTATAGAAATAAAGAAAACAATTCAAATTATGACGCAAGCGAAGAAGTTTCTCAACGTGTAAGTGAGGAGTCAAGAGTTTTATATGTTGCACTTACAAGAGCAATTAGAAATTGTATTTGGATGAAGGACTTAGACAAGAGATTTGACATTAGTTGGAGCACTTTACTGGAGGGATAAAAATGGCATTTTCAATTTATACATACAGCAATCCATATGAGATAAATACAGAGCCATATTGGGACTCTATAAAGAATTGTGCTCATTTTTGTGTATCTCAGACTATGGTTAATGGAATGGTAGCTACTTATGAAGAGTTCTCTTGGGGGAAACTTTCTACAGTTGAAAATTTAGTTAAGTCATTATATGAAGTATGGGAGAGTACCGAGTGTAAAATTAAACAGTATACTGTGATTGATGATATTATCAATCGTGTGAACTTTAAAGAAAAAGAGAATGCGGATAAAATTCGTAAGGCTTTAGGATTTAACAAAAAGAGGATTGTTGATAGTATTCGTATCATGATTGAACTTGGGATGAATATTTCTGAAATGAAATTGTCGGTTATGACTCAAGAACAAAAATATATTGTTGGAATCTTTAATGAGATCTTAAAAACTGATGATTCAGAGATATTTACACTGAAGGATAATTTTACGGAATATGAGATAAACAATGCAATCATACGGGCAATGAAAGCTGAAAATGAACAACTGGATGAAACATTTGTAGATACAAATACAGTTATCATACATGGTATTCATCAGTTTACCCCAATTATATTAAAAGCTATAGAAGCAGTTTCTAAGTATAAAAGGATTGTCTTGCTGTTCAACTATCAAAAGCAATACAAAAATGTCTATCAGACCTGGATTGATGTATATTCTGCCTTTGACATACCTATAAAGAGCCAGTTTAATAATGAATTCAAACCAAATCCATTGATTGCTAATAGTTTTGATGGGAATATGTTGGCGGATAAATTGGCTACTTTGATTGAAGGCAATTATGTATATAGCGAAAAAGATGCAAATTATGAAATTATAGAATTTAATAATGTTACAGAATTTGCAGGCTATGTTGCTGATATTTATGAAAAGGCATGCATAGAACAAGAAAAGGATAAAAATAAACGTCGTTCTGCACTTTATTACATGAATGAGCAATTTTATTCAGCTAATAACAGCGTTAATGACATTTTAAAGGTGTATTATCCTGAACAATTTGGAGAGCGACATTTTTTGGCATATCCAATCGGACACTTTTTCATATCGGTTACCAATATGTGGAATCCTGATAAAGGTGGAATTTGCATTGAAGATATGAATGATATCGTGGAATGTTTGAGCGCTGGTATAATAATCGAAAGTGTTCCGGGACAGTTAGTATCAATCTTTAATAAAACAAAAGTGTTTTTTCATAGAGCAGAATCTTTGGAAGAAATAAGAGAACTGTTAAAAAAACTTAAAAAACGAATTAATAAGGCTTTAAGTCAAGAAGATGAAAAACAGATTGGATTGAGGATTTCATATTTTAATGTTTCTGTGGAAGAAATAGATTTGCTTGATGATGCCCTGAGACAACTAGATGAGATTACTAGGTTTTTTTATGAGGATTTTGAAAACAAGGAAAATAATTTTAGAAACTTTTATATTAAAATCAGAGATTTTTTAAAAGCGAGAGTATATGAAGCAGAAGATTTGGAAGATGAATTTCGTGATATTATAACAAGAGTGTTGGCAAGATTAGAAGATGCAGATAAATTAGAAGCTAATGGATCATTTGAGTGCTTAAAGGATACCATGTCATTTTACCTTAAGCAAGAAAACAAAAAGGGGCAAAGTGCAAATTGGATAGTTCGCGACTTTGAGCAGATTGATGGTGATATTTTGAAAAGTAGATGGCAAAAACCAGATACAGTATATCATTTTGCTTGTTTATCAGATGAGGAAATGTGTGTAACACATAATGATAGATTTCCTTGGCCATTAGATGTTAATTTTTTTGAATTGGCACAAGATCCAATAGATTGGAAATATCAGGTATTTGTAAAGTCAAGAAGAGAATATAAGAATTTTAAACGCTACGCATTAATTTACGGGCTGCAATTTAATAGAGTAAAGGTTAAATTGAGTTATGTAAAAAATGTCGATGATAAAGAGAATGAAATGTTTTACTTACTCAAAATACTTGGTGTAAATAAAAAATATAATATTTTAACTGATAAGAACAGTGTGCTGGCAGACAGTAGCTTTATAAAAATACAAGGGACTAATGAAGTAGAGTTTAATATGAATGATCTTTACAAGAGTAGGATATGTGAGTATCGCTTCTTGCTTGAATCTTTGATAGAAAATGGTACTAAATACAAAGACCGCTTTTTATTCTTAAAGTACTTTGAAATCTTATTGGAAAACAAAGTAAGAGTAAAACTGCAAGGACAACCGGCAACAGAAGATATTATTATGCAGGCACTTTTACAAGAATTTGAAACTTTGAGAAGGAAATTTGAATTTGCAATTGACCTTGACAAGATGGATATTATTATGAATGCAAAGAACTTTTTAAAGAATGAAATGTTGAAAGATGCTAAGATCTTTCCGAAGATTTCGGAAAATGATAAATCGTATATGCAGAAAAAGGAAGAATTCATATATTTGAAGATTGGTGCCAAGGACAACCCAGATGAAAATATTCTGAAATATAAATTTAGAGATGCATCACAATCAGAGATTAATACTACTTTGAGCACGGAAAAACTCATGGAGATGAGTTATGTAAAAGAGGTAGATGAATGGTGCAAATATTGTCCTAATCGAGAAATATGCTTAGAACATTATAAACAAATAAAGGATTAGGAGGAATGGGGGGAATGCTAAAGACTAAAATGTATGTGAGGTGTCCCATTGATAAAGACTATGTAAATCCAAGAGATTTTCTAATGGGGCAAATTACCAAAGTTGATACTTTCAAGGATGCAGTAACAGTAAAATTTAATGATCCATTTAACTATATGATGTATTATGATTCCTTTCCAAAGGATGCTGTACTACCAATTTCATATGTTGTACGGTGTGAATTTTTTAAAGACTCTGTTGTTCTCTACCAAAAGCGAGAATACAAAGTGGTTTTTTGCAAAACAAGCGAAGATGATTATTATACATATTATTTGGAAGATATTCAGAACTATGATGTTGAGTTGGTAAATGAAACAGAAATAACTGCACCGTTTACAGTTGGAAAGGTTGACCCAGCAATTCAACTTAAAAAATATGAATTTCAAAATCCATGCTGGTTTTTTGGTAGAAATATTGTTAGCAGAACAATGAATGTATTGGAAAATTCCATATATGGTTTTAAAGAGCTTGCTGGTTGTAAGATTTTTTTGATGCCACATCAGTTAAAGACTATTATGAGATGTCTCCAAGGAGACAATTGTAGATATATGTTGGCTGATGAAGTTGGCATGGGAAAAACTATTGAAGCTGCGTCTATTTTAAAAATTTTCTTAAATGGACATAGTGAAAAGAAAGCCCTGATTATTATTCCCGAACCATTAAAGGAACAATGGAAGACAGAGTTATTCCTAAAATTCAATTTGTTTGAAGGAGAAAATCAAAATGGCAATTTAATTGAAGTAAAAACATTAGATGAAATCGATGCTGATGTTGCTGATTACGACTGGGATTTTACTATTATTGATGAGGCACATAGACTCCTTATTAAACGAGAAAAATTTGATGTAATTCATGACTTGAGTAAGAAAACTGATAACTTGCTACTCCTTAGCGCTACTCCAGTACAACAAAAAAGAGAAGATTATTTAGATCTGTTGCGTCTTATTATGCCGGAAAAATATGACGATTGGAACCAGGAACGATTTAATGAGTTAGTCGAAAAACAGAATATAATTACAAAAGCAGCGGCAATGGTATTGTCAAACATAGAGGATTTTGCACTATCAATATCAGAAGTGCAAGAAGGTACAGACCCACATGATGATGAAGAGTGTCAGGATTTTTATGAGGACGTGGTGGATCGTCTAGAGAAGATTAATAAAATAGTTAATGACGAGAAATACAGAGAGCTCATTGGAAATATTTCTATAGATAAAAAAGATATGGGGTTGCAAGACATTAAGGTTGCTATTTCATATATTTGTGACAATTATCAAATCGAAAGAAATATTATTAGAAATAGACGTAGATACTTGGAAGATCTCCCTAAGAGGGAACTAAAAAAAATAGGGTATCAGCTGGACTCTGATAAAAATATATATGAATACTTAACCTATCAGTCATTGGTTAATTGGATATCAAGTGAGAACCTTGAACCAGATAAATTTGAGGCAATATTCAAACCATTATTTGGAGCATTTTTTAGTTCTGTATGGGCTTTTATGGAAGCGATTAGAGCAATTAGAGAAGCTGGAATAAAGGTAAGTCAAGAAGTAATTGAAAATGCTGAAAAATGGCTAATTGCAGATGAGGATATTACTTGGAATATTGTGAGTAAACTGGATGATCCAGAACAATATTCATCTCGCATTGTAAGCTTAATATACTATTTAGATGAATTTGTTGGAGACAATAAGGTAGTATTATTTACTAACTATATTGAAACTTTTAAAGTGTACAAAAATTTACTCACAGAATTTTATACAGAAAATGGGTTCAGTTGCTTTAGGAGAGGTATGAGTTCTGATGAACTAGAGTTGAATGTATATCGCTTCCAAAATGATAGGAACTGTACCATTATGCTTTGTGATGAAACTGGCGGAGAAGGTCGAAATTTTCAATGCGCCGATTATGTAGTGCATATTGATTTACCATGGGATGCAAATACTATCGAACAACGTATAGGAAGGCTAGACAGACTCGGCAGAGAAAAAAATCGCCCAGTTACTTCAGTAGTAGTATATGCTGAAGAATCATTAGAGGAAGAATTACTAAAGTTCTGGAATGATGGGTTAAAGATATTTGAAAAGTCCTTGAGCGGCATGGAAATTATCATGAAAGAAATTAATAATGCAATTGTATCTGCAATTATTGAGGACTTCAAATTTGGGCTCGCAAATGAAATACAGAAGATTATAGAAATGTCTGCAAAAATGGGAAAGAATGTAAGAGAAGAACAGCATTTTGATACAGCAGCTTATTTATATCGTCCAATGAATCAGGAACTGATACGATTAGTAAAGTACTATAATCAAAATGAAAATCAATTGTTTTCAGAGACAATGTTGAATTGGGCTAAACTCGCGGGATTTAGGGATGTTGTAGAAAAGGATTCGATTTCAGTTTTTAATGAATACTCTTTTTCAACAGCATCAGCTGAGAATTCATTATTGATTCCTCCAAATTGGAATGCATATTTTGAGCAAAAACAATTTTTATTCGAAAGTCGAGTAAAAGAATTATATGCAAACTCTAATCAAAAACATTATTCTAATATTAGGACTATTGAAGGAACTTTTAATAGAAAAACTGCAATATCAAGTGATTATTTACACTTCTTTGCACCTGGAGATGACATATTTGACTGTATAGTGGACAATGCCATGAAATCGTGTAGAGGACAAGTCGCTTCATTTGCATTTAAGTCAAGCGTCGAATGGAAAGGGCTAATCTATGTATGGTCATTAGCGCCAGCTGAGGAGGCGTTAATTGATAATGATATACCACTGTTTTATCTTAGCCCTTTTAGAAACTATATTGCCGTGGATCAAGTTATTATACCAGTAGCATTTAGTAATTATTCTTCTGTAGAAGAAAGAATCGTTGTAAGTGAATATGAGAGGATAATTCATGCAGGCTATGAAGAAAACAAGTCTGATGTAGAACATTTGGGAAAGAGAGGAATGGATGAAGGTTTTCTCGGAATTCCTTCAAGTTATAAAGTATCGAATGTTGAATGGTTTAAAGCAATGTATCCACCAGAACGTTGGGAAAGCTTGGTAGACCGTAGTAGGGAAATTAGCGAGACAAAAGCACGAAAGAAACTCATGAAATTGTCACATATCAAAGAGGCGGAGGAGGAGATTCAGAGAATGCTGGCTTCAATTCTTTCGACGGCACAGTTTTACGGGATTTCGGAAAATGACTATGAGAGACAAAAAGAAATATATAATGTTGTATTACAGAGTCTTGAGAATCCTAAATTAACATTGCAATCAGCAAGTTACGTTTGGATGGTGAAATAATGAATAGTGTAGTGCTTGAGGTAGAAGTTGAGAAAATAATTAATAACGAAAGACAAATTGGAGACCATACTGTCTTTCAAGGAAACAATAGGCTTCTTCGGTATCAATGCAGGACAGCAAACCGTTTAATAAAATTTTATAAAAAATATAGAGAAGGAAGTGGAACGAAAGATGATTTCTTAGCTTCTCTTAGAAATTACTTATTGCTGTTTCAAAATTCTATTCGCGTAGATGATAGTAGTCTGATTGAGGGCAATCTATTTGGGATAAAACAGGACGTTGAGGGGAAATATTTTGCTGTAATGGATTTACCTGAATATGTATCTAGTACACTTGTTGAATCTTCGTACATGAGAAATGTAAACCTTGAGGATAAAATACAAGATTATTTTCTTGGCACTAATTCATTTATTTATCGATTGACAGGCTTTAAACAGTTTAAATCAATTGAGCAAAAAATAGCTATTTTTGGAGCATTAAATACACCTGATGGATATACATGTTTGGTATCCCTCCCAACAGGAGGAGGTAAAAGCTTAATTACACAAACGATGTCATATCAAAAAGAAGGACTTACTATAGTAATTGTTCCAACGGTATCGTTGGCGATTGATCAAGTTAGGAGTGCCAAAATAAATATAAACCATAATGCGGATAATGAAATTTTTTGCTACTATAGTGGAATTGATGAGGATATTAGAGTAAGACTCATGGATTCGATTAAGAGTAGAACTGCAAGAATTTTGTTTATCTCACCAGAAGCGCTAATCAGAAATTCTAGATTTAAAGAATTAATTGAAGAAGCCAATACACAAAGGTATTTAAAAAACATAATTATTGATGAGGCACATATTGTAATAGAATGGGGAACATTTTTTAGAGTAGACTATCAGTGTCTTGAACCATGGAGAAAAAGTTTACTCATTAATAATTCTCAGCTCCGTACCGTATTGCTGTCAGCAACATTTGAAAAATCAACGGTTAATAATTTAAAGCATATGTTTTCTGAAGATGGAAAATGGATAGAAGTAAGATGTGATTCTCTCAGAAAGGAACCACGATTTGCTCTAGTTTCAGCAAAATCATATTCAGAAAAAAATAGAATGTTTATTGAACTAGTAAGAAAGCTTCCTCATCCAATTATTATTTATGTTACCTCTCCAGATAAGGCGGATACTGTAAAAAGTATTTTGGAAAAAAATGGGTTTGGAAATATAGAAGCATTTACAGGTAAAACAAAGTCGGCAGAAAGAGAAAGAATTATTAAGTGTTGGACAGAGGATGAATTTGACATAATGGTTGCTACTTCAGCATTTGGTGTTGGAGTTGATAAACCAGATGTACGAACAGTATTACATTTATATGTTCCTGAAAATCCAAATAAGTATTATCAGGAATTAGGTAGAGGCGGCAGGGATGGCTTGCCTTCATTGAGTGTAATGTGTATTGAAGAACATGAGGATCTAGATTCAGCGTATGCGATGACCGATAAGGTAATGCTTCCAGAGAAGATATTAGGTAGGTGGACAAGCATGTATAATAGTACATCTTCTGTCAGATATAAAGATACCGTAACTTTGGATACTTCTGTTAAACCTTCATATAACAGTAATGACTATGCTGAGGATGCAAGTAAAGTAGACATTCAGTGGAACGTGTACGTTATACTATTTTTAAGAAGATATAATATGATTAATATTTTGGATATGGTATATGACGTTGAAACTGAAAAGTACCTTATAAGAGTGCAAATATTGCAGGATTTGTTGCGCTCAGATGGAGATGCTACTTTGAGATTGATTAGAGATTATCGTGAAAAAGAATGGAATAAGTTTGAAAATGATTTTATAAAAATGCGAAATAGCATTGTTAATGGTAAACGAAGATGTTTGTCAGAAATGTTTTATTCAACCTATGATAAAGTTTATGAGTATTGCGCAGGATGCAATCAGCACAATAACATAGTGGATACTGAAAAAGGGGGATTTCCATTAGTTGTACCTATCAGAGAACCATATAAAAATGTAAGTAATGAGTTCAACATTCTTCTTGGTAATGCGAATGAAATGCTTATCATTAGTGAAGAAGAGGATTATACATTATACAATGCACTAGTAAAAAAAGGTGTTTCGTGTATTGTGGTTGAATCAACTGATTTGACAAATAGTTTTGATATGCTTATAAATACAAATACTCCGGCTAATGTAAATATTATGGGAATTAAGGAGTATAAAGAGTTGCTTAGGGATTCAAATTCGTATTTTGTATCTGGTATAGTTATGGTTATATATGAATCTGCCTCAGATAACTCATATGAAATTTTTAGTGTAGTACGAAAATATGCGTCAGGGAAAAAAGTGAAATTAGTACATATTATGAACGAGGATAAATATTTTCAGGAAATAAGTAAGCGTGCATCAGCTGTTGTGGAAGGACCAAGGATGGAAGGATATTTGATAGAAAGGATGTGATTGAGTGTTTGGAAATAAAATGCAAACACCTGCAATTCCTGAAAGAGTCTTTGCTTTGTGCAAAGCAATCACAAATAAAGAGATGGCAGAAAAAGATTTAAAAGAGCTTTTGGAACCTTCTCATTTAGGGGGAAAAACAGTATATTTTGGTACAGTAAGAACGGCTGCCGAACAATTGGGATTAATAAATATAAAGGATGATACTATTTCATTAGCTGTCGGTAAAGAAAATGTAGTAAGTATTGAAACAATGAGAAAGTATATAAATCTGAACCTTGAAAATCATAAAGAAAGCTTGTTTTATGATGTTACAAAGGCTTATTTCAGTATGGGTAAAGAAGTTTTTGAACATGAAAATGTTTCGAAGATGTGTGATTTAATCGGTGAAAAGATTAATCGAAAACTCGATGAAGATGATATGCGAGCTTGGCGTTTTTGGGTTTCTTATTTGGGAATGGGGTATATGCATGATATGCTTATGCTGCCCAATGCATCAACGCTGCTTAGTGATGTAATAGAGGGGAGACAACTTAAGAAGGATGTTGAGTATTCAATGTCTGAGTTTATGGATGAAATAAGACCATATTGTGATATTCTACTTAAAAATGTAGAAGAAGAGAATAAATTCAATTATGGCTTTTCTAATGGACTAAGATCACTCCATGATCAAGGTAAAATTATCTTACAGCACAAATTAGATAGAGGAGATATGTGGTTTTTATACCCATTAGAATTTCATGCAATTAAAGAAACAGTGACACATATTACGGTAAGGAGGTAGTAAAGTGAATTCGAATATTGCGAAACAAAGATTATCTGAAGTAGTAAGAATTGATACAATTACTAGCTCCCAAGGTGACTTTCTGGCAACACATGTTCCAGTGAAAAAACTACAATTATTAAAAAAATATGATTTAAATACGACTAGTGATAAAACATATTCAGAAGAAGAAATATATAGAAATGTTGTTTTAAACCCTAGAAATAAGCATCAATTTGTGCTTGTTATAGGATCTAGTGGTGCTGGAAAATCACATTTAATTCGTTGGTTTGATGCAAAATTAGAAAAAACACATCCAGATGATGAGGTAGTGCTATTTGTTCGTCGTAGTGACAATAGCTTAAAAGGAACAATTAAGCAGTTGCTAGAAAAAGAGGAAATAGCACAAATTCCGAACAAAGAAGTATATGAACGATTAGTACGTGCAACTTCAAATATTGATGAAAAAAAACTTAAGGATATGATTTACCAAAATTTCATCGTAGAAATAAAAAATGATGACGGAAGTGGAAATGAAGAAGTAGCACTCAGCAATGTTGAAAGGAAAAGATTGATTGCATTATTACAAAATGATTCGTTCCAAGCGCGAATTATGCGGGATAGCGGGGCTATAGATAGAATTTATTTAAAAGTAGCTGAAAATAATACAAGTGATTCCAGAGATGTGAATGCAATGTTTGAGCCGGAAGATTTTTATGTTGATGTTGAGTTCTGCGATGACCTATTAGAAGTAGCAGATAGAAATGCCATAAAAATGGCAGATACTTTACTTGCAGAACCAGAAAAAGCAAAAGATATTGCGGATTACATGAATAGATATATTGATGTTGTTATTCAGAGATGTGCAGGATTAGAGCCTGGAGATTTTGAACAGGTATTTATTGAAATTAGAAAAGAAATAAAGAGACATGGTAAAAATTTAACATTATTAATTGAGGATGTTACCGCATTCACTGGAGTAAATGTCGCTTTACTTAATGTCCTTACAACTGAACATACTGGTATGTATGAACAGGAAGAACTATGTCGTATTTCTTCAATTATTGGCACAACAGAAGTATATTTTAAGAAGAATTTCCAAGATAATCATAAAGATCGAGTTACTCAATTTGTTGTAATTCCAGATAATATCTTTGGTGAAAATGAAGATGATTTATGTGAGTTTGTTGGAAGATATTTGAATGCAATGTCATTAGAGAAGGATGTAATTGATGGCTGGGCTTCGAAAGGTGCGTTACCAGAAGAATTTCCGATGCATCAAATAAAGGAAGGGGCTAGCTGGGACTATATTCAATGCGAAAACGGAGTTTTATTGAATCTATTTCCTTTTACTAAAAGAGCGATTGTGTATTTGTACAACAATATGCTCCAGGATAATTACAAAACTCCAAGATATCTCTTGCGCGATGTTGTAGAGAAAACCGCAAGAGACGCACTGTGGAATTTTGAAAACTTTCCTGGCTACAAGATTAATAATGTTAATTCAAGTCAAAAGTTGATGAACAGATTAAAAACATACAACCTAGATGCAGAAACATTAGAGAGAATGTACAAATTTATGTGTGTATGGGGAAACGGACAGGATGAAGAATATACACAAAATGGTGTAAAATACATTGCTGGGATAGCAATTGGTGTATATGAGGATATGAAGTTTCCGATTATTTCAGCTAATAAAGTAAGTGCTGTTGGCGAAACTGCAGGAAAGAAACCTACACAGAATACAGTTGTAAAACCAGTGTTTCAATCACATGAAGAAAAGAAAGATGCTGCAGCATTAGCTAGATATAATGAAAGCTTACAGCTATTAGAAAACTGGGTTGCTGGTGGTACGATTAATGTTGGGCCAACAACTGGAAATGTTGTTCTATTGACCAACGCAAGAGAAGATATGTGTAATTACCTATATTCTGCAATTAATTGGCAGGCAGAAGGGGTTTCCATGGATAATATTGCTAAGATAAAGATGGTTAAATCTGTATTGGTTGGTTTTGATAGACAAAAAAAAGCTGAAGATGCAATGTTTTATAAGTTGCCTGCAAATAGAGAAACACAGGAAATTATTGAGGCTTTTCTTGCATGGAATGTTCTTGGTAAAAAAAGTTGGAATTTTGAAGGTGCAGACTTGATGGTATATAGAGTGCAAGTTTGGACTGAGAAAATAAAGAAGCCTTTAATAGAAACTGTCAATAAGTTTGAAAATAAAAGCGTTGATTTTTTTAAATGCACATTGATGGCAGAAACATATAGAATAATCCTGTTTGGACTATACAAATTTTCAACTTTGGATGGAATTAAGGCTACTCATTTATTAGACAATAACCTTCGAAAAAATAGTGAAAATTCACATTGTTCAGAATGGAATTCATTGCTTGATCTTATTACAAGGGCTGAGGCTGATAAGACAAATAAAGAAAATGTAATACAATATTTCAATTTGATACAGGGTGATAGAAAATCATCACAGGTATTTTTGGATAGAGTAGAGTTTAATAAGGTATTTCGTGATGTTAAAAATTCTAAACTTCAAATGGATAAAAGTGAATTGCAGTTATTTGATCCTGTACGTCCGAGAAGAGATTCTCGTGAATATTTACAAAAAATCTTAGAGCGTATTGATAAGGTAGTTGAGGCTGAAATTGAGAAATCAAAAGAACTGTTGACTATAGTATATGATAGTTTTGAAAGTGAGGATATTGACGAAGAAGATATCCAAGATTTGGTAGAAAAAATAGTTGAATTCTATGATGAGACAAATAATAGCCAGGTAAATGTTAAGTATGATGCTGCGCTCATTGAGTCTGTGAGGAAATATGCAAAGTCTATTAGTGTTGCAATATCTGATATACAGGCCGCACAAAAAATAGAAAACAAATTAGATTGCTTGGTTATGTTCTCGCAAGATCCAATTCGTAAAGTCGAGAGATTGACACAGTTGCTTTCAAAAGTGGATGCTGATGTTGATACTGTGAAAAACGAAATGGAGGTCCGTAGAGAAAAGCTTGGAGGAAGTGCTACAGGAAATAATTCAAGTGAGAAATATAGTGAAGAAAAGCAAATACTCTTTGAAATAAGAAATATCTTATCTGGAATGGAGGTGCGGTAGAAGATGCTGAATGATATACTAAACCAATGCATTATTGAAATGAAAGATGTAAAGGAATTAGAAAACGTGTCAGATGGTACTAAACGTCAGGCCAAGGCAGACTATAATTTTAAGTTATTTGTTACTTCAATTCAAAAAATAACATTAGAAGTAAAAATGGCTGTTGAGAATTCTGATTTTAAGCCTTCAGATAGTGTAAAGCGTGTGTTGCAGAGCTTTTGTGATGAAATTGAAAAAACTATCAATTCAGGAATGGCTAAAGATGCTTCAACTACTTTCTTGACTAATGAGAGTAAAAAGACATATACACTGTTGGCAGAAGAATGGAAAGAATATTATGACAGAAAAGCTACGTCCATTATTAGTATGTTGGATACCGTTAAAGGGATTGCAACAGATAAGAATAAACTACAATATGCAATCAACAAAATAAAGAAGGGCTCAGGTTGGGATACAGATATATCCAATCTGCAATATATGAAAAATGGTTTGTTAGAAGCCAAAGGTATAATGGATGAGTTAGCACTGGATGACAGTATTATTCAGTTCTTAAGATTAGTAAGTGATGGAAAAGCGACCATTGATGATTTGTCGCAGGAAATACTCAATTGGATAAGTAAAGAAAACTTATCAGGAAAGCTGTTTGTAAGGTTTGCAGAATAATGAGGTAAGTAATATATGAAGGTAAACTCCACTGTTGAGTACTATAATAAGAATGCCAAACAGTTCATTGAAGAAACTAAAAAGCTTGATATGAAGGATGTTTATGAAAGATTTCTTGTAAACATCCCAGATAATGCAAGGATTCTTGATTTTGGGTGTGGATCTGGACGTGATGCGGTGTATTTTGCTGAAAATGGATATAGAGTAACAGCGATAGATGCATCGGAAGAAATATGCCGGAAAACATCTGAATATAATAAAGTTCGGGTAAAAAAGCTAAGCTTTGAAGAATTAGATGAAAACGAAAATTATGAAGGAATATGGGCATGTGCATCTTTGCTACATGTTCCATTTGATGAACTGGGAAATATTCTTAGTAAAATCGAAAAGGCGTTAACTAAGAAGGGTATAGCATATCTATCTTTTAAATATGGTGAATTTGAAGGATACCGAAATGAAAAGTACTATACAGATATGACCGAAATGAAATTTAGCTATATTAAATCAAAATGTCATATGACAGTATATGATGAATGGATTTCGGTTGATGTGTCTCTTAATCGTAAAGAACAAAAATGGTATAATATAATTTTGGTAAAGGGGTAAAAATGATGGACGATTTATATAAAAATTTATTAGACATCGAAAGTTTTACCCATATGTTAGATGATCCTACAGAATGCTACAAATTTTATTGGATGGATTCAATTCTGGATTTATTAGCTCAAGGTAGGACACATATTGATTTTGATGACATTATTAATGGAATGATCGTGGCTGCATGGTATTCTGTTGGAGAGTATCATTTGCACCTGGGATTAAAAGACGCCAACGGAAAGATATTAAACAGTCTTGAAAGAGCAGTCAGTAAATTAATTGCTGTAGTAGAGATTGAAAATGATGCTTCAGAGGATGAAATAATAAATGAAATAAAGAATAATGAGCAGCTTATTCATGATGAAAAAATGCAAATCTCTAAAATGGTACCATATCGGTTGTTGTCCTCTTTTTTAAAAGATATTGGTGGTAACGATAGGATATGGGATCAAAAGAAGAGATTAATTTCATATATAAGTATGATAAATCAAGTGAATAGATTGCCCTATATTGTAAATGAAGGTGTGGGATTGAAAAAACAAGTAGTCATAGATGAAATATGGAAAAAAATGTTACTTGATAACTTTGTTCAGATCAAAGGTTGGATTAAGATAAAGAAAGTTAAATATCTTCAAGATAGAAATCCGGGGGTTCCAGGAATTATCTACAAGTTGGAGCCTGAAAATGAAAAGCATAGAAAATTGAAACATGTAAGAGATTTATGGATGTCAGCTTTGGATATTATAAATATAGAAGATATCTATTCGGGAAAACCAATAAAAAAGAATGATTTCGAGGTGGATCATTTTGTTCCATGGTCATATATTGCTAATGATGAAATGTGGAATTTGATGCCCATAGAAAGTTCACTTAATTCAAGTAAAAGCAACAAGCTTCCAGTTTGGAATAGTCATTTCGAAAAATTTGCGAAAAATCAGTATGAATTATACAAGCTGATTTATAAAAACATACAAATAATGCATTTGTTTAAGGAATGCCAAAGAGATAATTTAATTGCGTTATGGGCAAACGAAGAACTTTATGTTAAAGGACACACAAGGCAACAATTTGTAAGTGTTTTACAAAATAACATGAAGCCAGTATATGATGCAGCGAGAGTGCAGGGATATTCTGTTTGGAATATATAGCCAATATAGGGAAGCTACAAAAAAGCTAATGAAATTGGCATTCGAGTATTGTGATAAATTTGTATTTATAAGACATAGCCATTTGTTTTATTATCAAGCCATGGACTGCATTTAGCCGAACTGCAAGAGAAATTTATTAAAAAGAAAGAACAGACAGAATGGCCTGGGACAATATAGGTTCCACCTGCAACTGTATACTATTTCAAAACTACGGATTATGCCAGAGAAATAATCCCAAAATCATTTGAATCTCTTTTCGACTGGAAAGCACCATATTTACCTAATGATTTATGCTTTTTCAGAAACGGCACAGAATGGCTCATCAACACCGCTCATGAAAGATTTTATGCTATAAAAACGGATGAAGAAGAGATAATCAATGAGATAAGAAAAGTTAAAGGGGCTAATACTATGAACGATATAGAAAGAAAGTTCAACAATGAGATGATAAATATCTATAAAAGGGCTGATAAAGAGATAGGGTACCGGGCAACAAGGTTTTTGCAAATGCTTTCGGAAAAAGGCGGAATAAATACAGCTATCAGTTTGGTCAGCAAAGAAGGCGGAACAGAAGGGTTTGCTGTATTATGGGAGAATAAGAGGCTTGATTTATCTGTCGAGGCATTAGTTCTAAGGGACGAATTCTCTGAACTATTTTCTGATGAGATATGGAAGGTTTGTAAGGAACGGCTTGAGCAGTACGGATATTCGGTTAATAAAAATGATAATAAAGCATAGGGGATAACAATGCACAAATTCGATTTAACAAATAAAAGTAAACTGGATAATGAGTGGAGAAGACAAAACCTTCCTCCGAACAAAACCCTTGAGCGACTTGGTCTGAAGCCTTCCGATACGGTAGTGGATATCGGGTGCGGAATCGGATATTTTTCTATTCCGGCTGCTGAAATGCTTTCCGACAGAAATAAGGTGTTTGCTCTGGACACATCCGAAGAAATGCTTACGGAAGTTGAAAAAAGGGCGCTGGTTGCGGGAGTTACAAATGTTGTAACCATAAATACAGAAGAATATGATCTTAAACTTCCGGATGATTCCATAACATTTGCATTGCTGGCGAATGTTCTCCATGAAATCGATGACAGGAAACGGTTTATAGATGAAATAAAGCGGATACTCAATCCGGAAGGCAGACTTGCTGTTGTAGAGTGGAAGAAGGAAGATATGGAGATGGGACCACCTGCCGGACACCGAATCAGATTTGATGAAATGGTCAGACTGATCACCGAGGAGGGGCTTTCCATAATTGATGAAATGGAGTTTGCTGGAGCCTTTTATGCAATAGTGTTTAGAAAACAGGAATAGCAAGTCGTGGATTCACTTATCATTTGAGGTGCGGATACCACTCATGGTTGTTTTGGATAAAACAACTATAAATTAAAATCTCCGTTGACAATGTTTGGAATCGCTCATATAATAAAATTGATGCAGTATACTGCAAGTATTAGATTTAGTGCGAAAGGAGTTGTTTTAATGTCTGTAAAAAATGTTGAGGTGGTTTTTGACTAACTAAATATCGGCACAGGTACACAAATACCTTGTAACAGGTTTTGTTTGTGTTACCTATGCAGCTTCTTTCGAGCAACCTGAATCGTGTATATAACAAGTAGCAACACGCATTGGTAGCGTGTTTTTTTGTTGCTTTCATACAAGTTGAAGGGACACACATCAGTAGAATGAATGTCTCTTTTTGAACCCGCAGGTGGTCGTTATCTGCGGGTTTTTTATGTGCGCCCAGTATGGGCGCAATCTAACGGGTGAAAGTCCCGAGTGCGGGCTAGTAGTGCCAAGCACATAGCCAAGAGCAAGGGTGTCCTTGGTGACGAGGAATCTGAAGAAAGCTGGAGGCAAACTTCTGGTCTGACGAACAGAAATCACATCAGGCATATTTAGGTCGGGTAAGGCTGCATAACAAGCGGAAGCCCAATAACTACTCGGAGCCTATGGTGTATATGTGGCAGGTAGATGGAAGGAAAGATTGCGCTCTTACCTGGGGAGGT
The DNA here is from genome assembly GCA_023392075.1 of Bacillota bacterium. GTDB lineage: Bacteria > Bacillota > Clostridia > Acetivibrionales > DSM-1351 > Ruminiclostridium. The sequence continues at coordinate 30,822 of JAEVZU010000145.1, forward strand.
CTCACGGACATGCAGAAACATAAAGTATGAAGCATGGTTGAAATAAGATTTATCGTGAGAAGTCAGCCGAGGTCGTAGTACCAGATGGAGTCGACGCCATTTGGGAAGGACTGAACTTTAGGAGGTGAAAGTAAATGAATGTTACCAAAAGTGAATATAAGGACAGACAACCACAAAATAAGGGCTATCTGCAAAAGGTATCTGCGGAACAGAAAGAGTATGCAGAAGCGTCCGCTCACAAGAGGATAACTGAAAACAACGTCACCAATGCATACCTGTCGACAGATGATTTATTGGAAAAGATATTGGGCAAAGACAATTTAAATGCGGCATTCAAGAAAGTAAAGTCCAATAAAGGTGCCGGAGGAATTGATGAAATGGAGGTAGATGAACTTCTGCCGTATCTCAGAGAAAACCGAGAGCAACTAATTCAAACAATCAGGGATGGCAAATACCATCCTAATCCGGTAAGAAGGGTAGAAATACCAAAAGAAGAGAAAGGAAAAGTGAGAAAGTTGGGTATACCCACTGTTGTTGACCGGGTAATCCAACAGGCAATTTCGCAAATACTCTCACCGATATTTGAGACACAGTTTTCAGAGTACAGCTATGGCTTTAGACCGAAAAGGAGTGCGCATGATGCAATAAACCAATGCCAGAGGAATGTGAACGAGGGGTACAAATATGTCGTAGATATGGACTTGGAGAAATTCTTTGACACAGTGAGCCAAAGCAAGCTGATAGAAGTACTATCAAGAACCATAAAAGATGGCAGAGTAATATCACTTATTCATAAATATCTGAGGGCAGGAGTTGTTGTAAGGCATAAATTTGAGGAAACAGAAGTCGGCGTACCTCAAGGAGGACCACTAAGTCCGCTGCTCAGTAACATAATGCTGAATGAACTGGATAAGGAACTGACCGCGAGAGGACATAAATTTGTCCGCTATGCAGATGATAGTATGATATTCTGCAAAAGCAGGAAAAGCACAGAAAGAACCCTGAATAACATCATGCCGTTTATCGAAGGAAAACTTTTTCTGAAAGTAAACAGAGATAAGACAAGGGTTGCACGCTACAAAGAGGTGAAATTTTTAGGATTTGCCTTTTATTGGAGCAAAGGGGAATGCAGAGTCAGAATACACCCAAAATCAATCAGCAAGATGAAGCACAAAATAAGAGGACTCACAAGTCGCTCAAACGGCTGGGGAAATGAATTCAGGGCGAATAAACTAAAACAGTATATTCAAGGCTGGATAAATTATTTCAGAAAAGCCGATATGAAAGGCTTGATGAATCAGACAGATGAGTGGATGAGAAGAAGGATAAGGATGGTATACTGGAAACAGTGGAAGAAAATCAAGACAAGAATTAAAATGCTCATGCACTTCGGAATTGAAAAGCAGAAAGCATATGAGTTTGCGAATACAAGAAAAGGCTACTGGAGGATTTCCTGTAGCCCTATACTTAGCCGAACTCTTAATAATGATACTCTAAAGAAATTAGGGTACATCTTCTTTTCGGATTACTATAAACAAGTACGTGTAAACTAGAGAACCGCCGTATACCGAACGGTACGTACGGTGGTGGTGTGCCATGAAAGGCACACAGATGATGAAGGAAGGTCCTTCGGCAGGAATTGTACAGGCAAATCTGCCAAACAACACTAATACTGCTGCGGTAAAGAGCCATGGTGGGAAACGATTAGGGAAAAGGCTGTACAAAACAGTCATGTGAGATATATGAAGATGAACGCAAGTGAACCGTTGATGAAGTATCGATAGCGTAAGGGCTGACAAAACCTGTTCTTCACCACTGGGCAGGGATAAGGATGGAGGATACCTGAAATGCTGTCCATCCGTCAGACGGTATTAAGGCGGCATGAGCATATATTAGGCGTCTGTGTGAAACATGGGAACCTGTGACGTGATGATAATCGAAAAGGTGCAAGCCACAGAAAAGCAAGACCGAAAGTAGAGAAGCACGGAACAGGGGCGGAGACATTCGCAGTAGTGTGGAAACTGTTGTAATGACAGTGGAGCGAAGGGGTGTCATCATTCAGCTAAATTCAGATAACAACTACTATGTAGGAGGATTTGATGAACGAAAGCAAACCATACAACATACCCAAAAGAGTTGTAATTGAGGCTTACAGAAGGGTAAAAGCAAACCATGGAAGTGCAGGAACAGATGGCATTGACCTGGCGGAGTTTGAGAAACATCTTAACAATAATCTCTACAAAATATGGAACAGAATGAGTTCGGGTAGTTACTTTCCTTCTCCAGTATTGGCGGTCGAAATACCTAAGAAATCAGGAGGAACAAGAAGACTTGGGATACCCACAGTAGCGGACAGAATAGCACAGATGGTTGCACGAATGTATGTGGAACCAGTTGTGGAACCGATATTCCATGAAGATTCATATGGGTATCGCCCGAACAAATCAGCGCTAGATGCGGTAGCAAAAGCAAGAGAAAGATGCTGGAGATACGACTATGTAATCGAGCTAGATGTAAAGGGACTCTTTGACAACATAGACCATGGATTATTAATGAAAGTGGTAGAAAAGCATGTAAAAGAGGGATGAATTAAACTCTACATCAGCAGATGGCTGAAAACACCATTTGTAACAGCGAAAGGTGAAGTCATAGAAAGAACATCGGGAACGCCACAAGGCGGTGTAATTAGCCCAATGTTAGCAAATATGTTTCTGCACTATGTCTTTGACATGTGGATGAATAGGAAGTATAAAACAGCACCTTTTGAAAGATATGCTGATGATGCTGTAATCCACTGCGATACAGAACAGAGAGCCCTAGAGATTAAGGAAGCTCTTATCGAAAGGATGAAAGATTGTGGATTAGAGCTCCATCCCTTGAAAACAAGGATTGTTTACTGCAAGGATAAAGACAGAACGAAGACATACCCGATAACAGAGTTTGATTTTCTGGGGTACACATTTAAAGAAGTCTATATCAAATGTAGGGATGGAAAGATAAGAAACAACTTCGTAGCCTCTGTCAGTAAGAAGTCATGCAAAAGTTTTAGAGAAAAGATAAGAAGCATGGAAATCCATAAGAAAACAGGATGCAAGATAAATATGATTGCAGAGGAACTTAATCCGACTATCAGAGGATGGATTAACTACTTTGGTAAATTCAATGCCTCTGCTATCAAGTACTCCTTGGACTGTGTGGATAGATGGCTTATAAAATGGGCGATGTGCAAATATAAACGCTTTCGTGGAAGAAGACGTTTAGCAGAAAACTGGCTTTCCCAGGTAAAGAAAAGAGAGCCAGCCTTATTTGCTCATTGGAAATATAGGTATGTTGTTATGCGTTGAATGATAAGAGCCGTATGAAAGGAGACTTTCACGTACGGTTCTGTGAGAAGCTCGAGGTGAAAGTCCTCTTGCTTACTCGACTGGAAGGTCGGTAGCTGAAATAATCAGCTACCTCCTATCCGATATACTTTTTTTGGTTGAGGAATCTAATTATTTTGAATATGGGGAGAGTGATGATTATGACAAAAAAGAAAGGTACTTTTGAATATATCAAGGGAATTCGTGATGGTTGGGTGATAAACCCTCGAACCAGGGCACAGGAAAATGAAATGAAGAACAAAAAGAAACGCAGGCAGGAAGATAAGAATTTGATAAAGGATGGATTTGAATAGTGATAAATTTAGTAGATTACGGGTTTATCCAGACAATAATGCCGGAAGACGTAAGTGCTATTCCGGCACGCATTACGGCAGTGCACAAGGAGCGTTATGAAATCATCTGTGAATATGGTCAGACTTTTGGAAGACTAAAAACAAGCATATATTTTGGAGAAGGCTATGAAAGCTTTCCTACAGTTGGGGATTTTGTACTAATTCAATATAATTGCAGCGGTGACAGTCAAATAATAAAAACATTAGAGCGTAAGTCAAAGTTTGCACGTAATGATTTCTCAGGTCATGCGGCTGGTTATGTTAAAACTGTAAAAGAGCAGGTTGTCGCTTCCAATTTTGACTATGTATTTATTATGGCATCGCTTAACCACGATTTCAATCTTAAAAGAATTGAGCGCTACCTCACTCTGGCATGGCAAAGCGGTGCAATTCCTGTTGTTGTACTGACTAAAGCAGATTTAACGGACGATTTTACTGAACAAGTCCGGGCTGTAGAAAAGATAGCAGTTGATGTCGGTGTTTATGCTGTCAGTGCAAAGACCGGATATGGCATTGATAGGCTTTCGGAATATCTTAAACCACGTAAAACAATAGTCTTTCTTGGCTCCTCCGGTGTTGGCAAATCAAGCCTTGTCAATGCACTTGCAGCGCAGGAAATTATGGTGGTAAATGATATTCGTGAGGATGATTCGAGAGGCCGCCACACAACAACGCACCGCCAACTTATTATGCTTCCAAGCGGAGTTATAATTATAGACACTCCCGGCATGCGCGAGCTTGGGATGTGGGATGTGAGCACAGGCATGGGTGAAGCTTTTACCGATGTGGAAAGCTATTTTGGTAAATGCAGGTTTTCCGATTGCCAGCATAAAAGTGAGCCGGACTGTGCCATCATAGAAGCCATAGCCAATGGAGAACTATCAAAGGAACGTTGGAGCAGCTACCTGCAAATCAAGCGAGAGACAAAGTTTGCTGACGACAAAGCAGGTTTTTTGCTTGATAAATCGAAACGAAACAAATCTATCGCTCAATTGAGCAGGCAAAATAAGAAAAACGGAGGGTTTAAGAAATGAATAATTTCAAAATCAAACAAATCCAAAAAGACGAATATGGCATCATAAGAAAATTGGATTGTGATGCATTTCAATATAACGAACGAAACAGCGATGGTGATTTCCATGAAGTTTTCGCGGACAATATTCGCCGTTCGCCGTACTATATCCCGGAGCTTGACTTAGTGGCTGTCACGGATGATGATTCCATTTACCTCGGACACACCATTTTTTCAGCGTTACCTATGGGAGATAATGGTGAGCATATTATATGGCTTAACAGCCTCGCGGTCAGACACGGAGAAAATGACAACCATGCAGAAAAAGCATATGAGTATCAACGCAAAGGTATAGGGACTGCTTTGGTTATGCGCGGGCTTGAAATTGCGAAATCTCTAGGCTATACCGGATGCATGACATGCGGGCATCCTGCCGTCTACCAAAAGAAAATGGGATTTGTGGATTGCCGGGAACTCGGTATCGGCAGGGACGAAAGCGTGGACGACCCGGAAGGTTGTGTGTTCGCCATTGAGCTTGTGCCGGGCGGATTTGAAAAAACAAGCAAGCTGATTAGTTATGCTTATTATGATTTTGCGCATACTGAACAAATTCAGATTAAATCTGAAACGCTTTCGCATGTTTTAAGTAAAATGCTCAGTGCAAACATAATCCGTGCAAGCTACCAGACTAAACAGCTACAGGGGGGAACACTGGGCGATGTGCGTCTTGTTACAGGCATGGCCGAAAGCATTAATGGTAAGAAATTGCCTTATAATGTTGTTTTAAAAATCCAGAAAAAATGGGAACGCCCCGGTGATCCGGATTCATGGCGAAGGGAATATGACTTATACACCTCGGACTTCGGGAAGGTCTTCACCAACTCGTTACGTTGGCCTGAGTATTATCACGCGGAGATGAACGGCGACAAAATACATTTATGGATTGAGTATATAGACGGTATATCAGGCGATAGACTTGACATTGAAACGCTTGAATTTGCAGCAACAGAGTTAGGACGTTTTCAAGGCAAAATATACAAGCAGCAGAAAATGATAAGAAACATGAATTTTTTGAGCAGACCCGACGTGCTCAGAAAAAATTTCGAACAATGGCATACGCAGACGTTTTCACTTGAATTTCTTATCTCCGATCAATGCAGATTACCGGGATTCTTAAAGCAAATGCTTAAAAATGGGGAAATACAGCTATATAACGGCAAATCGTTTGAATATGGTTGTCTCCGCTCAGAGGAATGCGATATACCGGAATATTTAAAACGGATGCTCTTTGATATTGACGATAATAAAGAAGCTTTATTCAATTCTTTAGAATGTCTGCCTGTGGTGTTGTGCCACCGGGATTTCTGGGTAGAGAATATATTCCTGTCGGACGGGAAAATACGCCTGATTGATTGGGACTGTGCCGGATTTGGATATTTAGGTGAGGATATAGCAAGCCTTATCTACGATGATACTGAAACCGAAAATTTGCATGAATATTTCCGCAGGCTTATTCCGGCCTATATAAAGGGCATTTCGGAATATTTGGAGGTCCCGCTGGATTTTAATAAATATATTCAGAAAATGATTCTTATAGTATTTGGCTATAGAATTGTGCAAAAGTATATGTTCACAGAATCACCCAAAGTTAAAGAGGAACAAGTAAAAAGACTTCAAAAAATCTACGAAATGAGGGATATGTAAATGATTGATAAGTTATTTCGATTGTTAAATAAACCCGTGTTATGGCAACGTAGCACCGAGCCATTTTGGGATGATGAGCATATCTCAAAGGGCATGCTTGAAGCACATTTGAACCCCGATTGGGATGCAGCCAGCCGTAAACACAGTTACATAGATAGTTCGGTGAAATGGCTTTCAGGCTTCATTCCGGTGAATGGAAAAATCCTCGACCTCGGCTGTGGGCCGGGACTTTACACAAAACGGTTTTCGGATATGGGATATGACGTAACCGGCATTGATTATTCAAAGCGCTCTATTGCATATGCCAAAAGCCAAGATACAAAAACCGAATACTTGTATAAGAACTATCTAGAAATTGATTTTACCGATATGTTCAACGCCGTTACGTTGATTTATTGTGATTATGCTGCATTAACGCCAGACGAGCGTCAAACGCTTGTCCAGAAAGTTTACAAAGCTCTTAAACCAGGCGGATTGTTTATATTGGATGTTTTTTCGGAGAAGCACTTTATAAACAACAAGGCAAATAGAACCTCCTGGACACTTTGCAAAAATGGAGGTTTTTGGAGCGCCGAGCCGCATATCTGCCTTGAAGCTACCTATCTCTATGAAAATAATACGGTTGCAATCGATCAATATGTTGTAGTCAAAAATGACGGAATAAAAGAGTATTTGATATGGGATACAGCCTATACCGTACCAAAACTGACCGATGAGGTATCATCACTTGGGTTTGGTGTAAAAAGCGTGTTTGACGATGTGTGCGGCAATCCATATACCGGCGAGGCAGATACAATGTGCTTTATATTGGAAAAGTATGTGTTATGATACGGATTCCTTGAAATCGGCCTTACCAGCTTTACTTGGGGCTGTCCAACAAAGATTTATGAGTATGATATTATCATTAATATTGGAGGGATGCAATAAATGCAAATCGTTGACTTTACCGTCGACCACATTAAAGCGGCAGTACAGCTCGCCAAGCAAAATTATGAGGATGAGCGGGGGTTTGTTCCTGCTCTGCCCCCTGTTGACACACTGCCGGACTTGAATCCGTATGCGGAAAATGGTCTTGGTGTTGCGGCGTTTGAAGGTGGCATAATGATCGGGTTCCTGTGCAGCGTACCGCTGTTCAAAAACGCTTTCCGCTCCACCGATGCAACAGGTGTGTTTTCACCGATGGGCGCAAACGGCGCAATCGGCGAAAACAGAGCAAAGGTCTATGCCCGCTTGTATCAAGCGGCGGGTGAAAAATGGGTGCGCGCGGGAGCATCCAGCCACGCCGTATGCCTATACGCCCATGACAGAGAAGTGCAGGAGCAATTCTTCCGTTACGGTTTCGGTCTGCGTTGCGTTGATGCAATTCGCGGAATGGATGAGATTATCGTACCGACATGCGAAGGTTATTCTTTCTCTGAGCTTGCACCGAAAGAGATTTTGGATATTTTGCCGTTGGAAAACATGCTTGATGAAAGCTATATCGACAGCCCGTTTTTTATGTTCAGGGAAAAAGAAAGCGAAGCTGTATTTTTGAAGAAATATGAGCACTTCCAATCCGTTTATTTTGCTGCGAAGTATGAGGGGCAAATCGTTGCGTTTGTCAGGGCAGAGCTTGACGGGGAAAACTTTATATGCAACACACCAGGGTATTTGCATGTTAAAGGGGCATATTGCTTGCCAGAACACCGGGGTAAAGGTTTAAACCAAAAGTTGCTGAGTATGCTGATGCAGAAACTGAAAGCTAAGGGGTATACAAGACTCGGCGTGGATTTTGAAAGCCTCAACCCGACTGCCTATGGTTTCTGGCTCAAATATTTTGATGCTTATACCCACAGTGTTGTTCGGAGAATTGATGAGAAGATATTGGAGGTGTAGCGAATACAGTTACATGCAATACCACTGACCGCTGAGCTTGTTTCTTTTGTTGATATAAAATAGTGGACGAGATTCAATACACAGTCGGGGACGGCATTATCAGACCAGGATACAAATTCCAGAAGGATATAGTAGAGTCCTGACGGCATAATCGGTTATACCGCTACGCGTTATAATAAAATCCAAAACGAAAGGAATGGTATCATATGAAAAACACAGTACTAGCAACCCTTAATATAAGCTGGAGGGTGACTATACTTTAACCCTCCTATAGAAAAATGGAGGCAAAATATTTTGGATATTAACAAAATTAAATCTCATTGGTACGCTTACATTTATGATAAGCAGGAAAATCAAACCTATGATGTGGAATTGATGCTGCAAATACTTGGTGACAAGCCGAAAAAAATCCTGGAGGTATGCTGCGGTGGAGGACGAATACTCATACCTCTCGCAAAAGCAGGACACATGGCTGTGGGGTTTGATATGGACGAAGATATGATGACCCAAATACCAGAGAAAATCAACGGACTTTCGAATATCAAATTCTATAAGGCAGATGCCATTCACTCTGGTTGGGGCAGTGATTACGATGTTGTTGTTCTAGCTGGCAATATTATGATTAACATTGAGACAGACATGGATTACAGGGAAGCGCAAAAGCTTTTTATTAAGAAAGCATCTGATGCCTTGAAAGTTGGCGGTTATATTTATCTTGATTTTGACCTGCATGCACATCCTGAAAGGGTATTTAACTCCACAAGTGAGCGTGTACATTTTGAGGGTATAGATGATACCAGTGTCTATGGCAGATATATCGGTTGTGGGGGAAGTTATAACCTTGAAACACAGATGACAAGCGGTAAAAGCCGAACCGAGATAACTCTTTCTAATGGAGAAACATACATCTTTGAAAAGAAGTCGGCAAAGCATATCCCAACTCTGCAAAATGTTCATGATTGGCTTGATTACTATGGATTTGTGGTTGAACAGGAGTATGGCGACTATGATAAAAACCCTATTAGCGGAATAACTCACAGAGCAATTATTTATGCTAGAAAAGTAAAATAGTATAGCCACACAAAGCAGTACTTTCACTTGCCTTATTTGGTATGTTGGGGTACTGCTTTGTAAAACAATCCTTTGGCAAAATTGATAAAATGCTTGAGCCTGGTTGCCAGGAGGTAATCTAGGATAGGGACATTCTCAAACTGAAATTCAAATTCATACGGGGGAGCGTAATGCTCCCAAAGCCCTTTATATATTGATTTCCCCCTGCTTTCTGAGATTGTGCATGGTTTCAAGGATTCGTTTTTGATAGTCTGTAATTTCTGAAGTATTGTGAGTGCCTAAATTTTCTATTTCATCAATCAGCATAACCGCCATCTTTCTTGAAACATTTTTCAATGTTTTGGCTTGAGTTTTACCGCTTGCCCCACTTATGGCTATTGTGAGGGTAACTGCATCTATATCCCTGAGCAGCCTCTGTAAAGACCTGTTATCCATTCGGGCTAAAGGGTCCTCTAAGAGTGAAGTTTCCTTAGAGAAGACAGGTTTGCCTTGATTCTTGATAATAAAAGTATCAATCTTTTTGAGTTGAGATTCGCTATCCAGTCCGAAATGCTTTTGGATATCGCAAATAAAATCTTCACCAAAGAATGAAGAGAGCTTTTCTTGCAATATCAAAGGCTGGACGCCCTGCTGGATAGCAAGAATACCTTCGATGATAACTATTCTTATGAGTAACTCCTTACCTTTATACCCTCCGCACAGAGTATAGTTCATAAGAATTTCTCTCAAGGATTCAGGCTCGATTCCATCTATAAGCATTTGAATTGACTTTTTAAATATTTCTGGCTGGACGGCATCAATTTCCTGTTCGAGAGATAAAAGACCGGAACACTTTGCTTTATCGGACAATTCAAGTATCTTGTCCAATATGCTTAGAGCTTCTTTCTTATCACTATGGCTGCATGTGAGCCTTTCATAAATATTCATATCATACATGATGGTATGTACCTCCTCAATGCTTTTTTTGTTACCTGGTTGGTGAGTAAGGGTGTTTAGCTTTCTGTATTCACCCGGAGTGATACCGTAATACCTTTTAAATGCCCTGCAAAATCCATCCTGAGATTCAAATCTGTATTTTGCAGCTATTTCGATAATGTTAAATTTAATTGATACTAAATCCCGTGATGCTGCCCTGAGACGCTGCCGCCGTACATATTCCATTGGAGCCTCCCCAGTGCATAAAAGGAACAGCCTGTGAAAGTGGTAGGGGGAAAAATGCACATGATTGGCTAATGCCTCCAGGGACAGGTCAGCAATAAGGTTTTCATTTATGTAGTTTATTGCATCCTGAACAGGTTTTGAATAATGCATTATCATCCTCCGGTTGATTGTGGTTTTATTATATCATTGGAAAGTTTTTTGTTCTCGACTATTATTGCTACGTATTGATTTTCAAAAAGAAAGCTTCTGAGTTTTGGAGAAAAAATCAAGAAGGCAAGATATTGATATGATAAAATACTTTTATCTTAAGATACCAGGGAGTACTCAGGATGAACTATTACGAACGCATTCAGAAATCCATTGACTACATTGAAAGCAAGCTTGAAGATGATATTGAAATTGAGAAAGTGGCACAGGAAGCCTTTATGTCCTGTTCAAACTACTACCGTATGTTCTTTGCTTTAACCGGTTATGCAGTTAAGGAATATATCCGTCACAGGAGAATAAGCAACGCGGTTACAGATATCAAAGAAACGGATGATAGTATTCTGGACATAGCTCTAAAGTATGGCTTTGAAAGTAATGAGGCATTAACAAGGGCTTTCAAGCGTGTCACAAGATATCCACCAAGTGCGTTCAGAAAAGATAATCTTATTTATAGTTTTGAAAGGGTGAATATTTTGGATAAGTATTATGATATTCAAGATGGAGAACTTCTTGAAAAGTATCCTGATATTAAAGTGTTAAAAGAATTAAAGCCGTTCAGAGTTGCATATTATTGTTACTATGGTATAGAGCCTGAAAGTGGCGCATTTTCAGTAATGAGTGACTGGCTTAAAAGAAGTGGTCTGAGCTTTGAAAAAGATAAACTGCGTATATTTGGTTTTAATAACCCCAGTCCTGCCTGCCCCGACCAAACTGAGTATGGTTATGAGGTCTGGGTTACAATAGATGACGATATCGTTGTAAATGACAGCCTTGTTAAAACAAAAACCTTTCAGGGTGGGCTTTATGCTGTATGTGGAGTTAAAAACCTTACTGGTGGGGATGGCTCAGAAATACATGACACCTGGCAAAGATTCAGCAGATGGATTAATGAGAGTAAATATGTTGCTGCAGATCATCAATGGCTTGAAGAGCATGTGCATTTTAATGATGAATTTGAGCATACCGGGGGTATGGATTTATATATGCCTATTGCTCCAAAAGAGAGCATTTCTAGGATTCAAAAGGAAATTGTTTTTGTTGAACCCATTAAAACTGTAACAATGAGCTTCAGTGGGAAAAACGCTTATAATGGGGCACTTGCTTTCATGTATGAGTTCATGGGGAAATTAGGAGACGATTTATCCCGGGAAAGACGGAGGACTTTTTGCTATTATAATCATGAAAGAGCTGGTAAAAAGGATTTCTGGTGCAAGGTTCATATAGAAGTTAAAGATGACTTTGAGATTAAAGATGAAAGGCTTCAGTTTGAGGTTTTCGAAGGTGGTCAATATGCATATGAGGAAGTAGAGTGGAATAATAACGGGAAGAGATGGTATCAGTTTATTGACTGGGTCAAAATGAGCATGAAGTACGATTTTGATAATAGACAGTTCATGGAAGAGTTTGTTATTGATTCCTCAGTTTTAAAGCCAACTACAAGGGTTAAGCACTATATGCCTGTAAAGAATAAATAATCCTTGTCTGAATTATTTCAGTTGGAAAGTAGCAATTGAATAATATATAATGGATGGTACATGGAAACTTTTTCTATGTGCCACTTTTATTTTGGAGCAAGTTTAATGATTGCTTTGAGAGATGTCTCAATATTTAGGGAAGATGATGTGGAAGATAAACTTGTTGCTGCTACCGAAGGTATTGTATTTAAACAGGCTGAAATAGAAAAAGCTATTTATTTTCAAGAGAAGTATTACAAAAGCAAGCTTGAGGTGCTTTAATAATGAATAAACCTAAAATGATAATATTTGATTACGGTCACACATTGTGCAGTGAGCCGGGTTTCGACTCTCTAAAAGGCAATAGAGCCTTGCTAAAACATGCCACTAAAAATCCAAATAATTATACCGCAGAAGATATCAGTAGGCTTGCTAACGATTTGTTCCGTAATTCTAATATCACAAAAGCGAGAGAACTTGAAGTTGAAACCCATTGTCACATGTTTAATAAGCTCTTATACGGTCTCATGCAAATTGAGTTTTCTCTATCTCCTCTTGAGATGGAGGAGGTTTTTTGGGAAAACGTAGCCCCTGGTGAGATTATGGTAAATACAGATAAATTATTACACTATCTGAATGAAAGCGGTATACGAACCGGTGTTATCAGCAATATTTCTTTTAGTGGTCAAGCTCTTAAAAACAGGCTTGATAGGTTGTTGCCAAACAACAAATTCGAGTTTGTTATTGCAACAAGTGAATACATAATTCGAAAGCCAAACCCGCTTATTTTTGAATTGGCATTAAAGAAAGCAAATCTCTCGGCAGATGAGGTTTGGTTTTGTGGAGATAACACCGAGTGTGATGTGAAAGGCTCGAGTAGCGTTGGGATGTTCCCTGTGTGGTATCACAGCTGTATTCCCTGTGACTATCGAGATAAAAGCCTCGATGTAAGACCGGATTGCGAGCATTATTATTTAAATGATTGGCTGGAATTAATCGATGTTTTGGAGGGGCTTAAATGATTGAACAAGAGCAATATCAATCACCAAACTTACCAAAAGACTTAACCGAATTACTAAGTGAATATACTTGCACAAGAAACAAGATCGGTTGTTCATCAGCTGGTGTATATAATTATCGAAAAGATGGCGATTCACTATATCTCAAAATTGAAAAAATAAATCCTGAAATTCACCGCGAATATGAAATCTCAAAATGGCTCAATAGGAAACTGCCTGTTCCTATAATAAAGCATTATTGTGAAATTGATGGTTTTTCATACTTTCTGACAGAAGAAGTAAAAGGACGTATGGCTTGTGACTGTCCGGCAGATGAACTCTGCAAACCGTATGAAATAACTGTAAGGCTGTTGGCAGAAGGTCTGCTTATGTTGCAGTCGGTGGATATATGCGATTGTCCTTTTAGTAATACACTCGATATCAAGCTCCAAAATGCGCTTTTTAATATCGAAAACAATCTTGTCGATATGGACGATTTTGAAGAAGGCAATGACTTTGATACACCGATGGACTTATATAGATACCTTATTGAAAACAAACCCCCTGAGGAACTATGTTTCACACATGGCGACTATTGTCTGCCAAATGTATTTATTGATAATCAATCAGTAACAGGCTTTATAGACCTTGGCAGAGCGGGGATTGCAGATAAATGGCAGGATATTGCGTTTATGTGTACGCTCGATAGGCTACAATTTGCGAAATGCAGATAATAAAGAAAAGTATATTAATTTGCTATTTGATCACTTGAAAATTCAGCCAAACTGGGAGAAGATTAATTATTATATTTTATTAGATGAATTGTTTTGAAAAAAGCGTTGTGATGATGAATTTATAAGTAATATTGAGCCCAGTTAATCAGCATTTTTAGTTTGAGGAGGTACAGTAATGATAACCATATATTCATGGTTTGGTTATAACATACCAATAAAAGAACGTTATCGACTTGTAAAGCAAGCGGGTTTTGATGGAGTTATGATTTGGTGGAATGATGATTTTGATAAAATCGATTTCCGTTCACAGCCTGAAGATGCTCATAACGCAGGACTTTTTGTTGAGAATATGCATACTCCATATGATGGCAATACAAATCTTTGGTTGGATAATCTTGAAGGTGAAGAAATAGCAAAAAGATTGATTGATTGTATTGAAGATTGCAGTACTTATCAAATACCAACGATGGTTGTGCATCCAACAAGCGGTAACCCGCCTCCTGTAAATGAAATTGCGCTTAACCGCTTTAAACGTATTATTGAAAAGGCAGAGCAAAAGGGCATTAATATCGCAATGGAAAACATTAGGCTTATAGATTATTTGAAATATATTCTGGATAATATTCATTCTAATAGACTTGGCTTCTGTTACGATAGCGGACACCACAATAGCAAAACTCCAAAATGCGATATTTTAACTGAGTACAGTTCAAGGTTGATGGCACTCCATTTGCATGACAATATCGGGTATGTTGTCGGAGAGAAGTCTGAAGATCAACATAGACTCCCGTTTGATGGAAATATTGATTGGGCAAGAACAATGGAGATAATTTCAAATTCGGGATATCTCGGAGCGACTGCATTAGAGGTATTGAATTTGGGTTATGAGCATCTTGCCGACAAGCCGGAAGAATTTTTGAGTATTGCGTATGAAAGAGCTAAACGGTTGGAGGAATTGAGAAAGGAAAGGGAAGCAGCGAGATGAACTACCAGATACGTCAAGCAGATCCGGGTGATGTCCTACCTGCGCTCAATCTTGCCCTCCGTGTTTTCATGGAATTTGAAGCGCCAGAATACGAACAAGGAGCAGTCGATAAATTTAAGGCTGACTGTGTTGAGAACAAAGAATATATTGAGAACTATACATCCAATAAGCATTCGATGTTCATCGCGGTTGATAATGAGGAAATAGTAGGTATAGTAAACGAGCGTGGAAATGGTCGTATCTCAATGTTGTTTGTCGATGGTGAGCACCATCGACAGGGAATAGCCACTGCTCTGATGGAACGAATAGTGTGTGAATTGAAATTGCGCAGAATTAATAAAATCGTGTTACACTCATCCCCATATGGTGTTCCTTTTTATAAGCATTTTGGGTTTAAAGCAACAGATTCAGAACAAAAAATAGACTGTTTTACTGTTACCCCGATGGAATATACCCCGAATGAAATATGGGATGTCTTAGATGAGAATGGCAATAAAACCGGGCGCTACGCCGAGCGCGGCAGAAGAATGGCGACCGGAGATTATCATCTTGTCGTTCATGTGTGGAAACACAACAGCAAAGGAGAATGGCTGATAGATAAACGCGCACCACGTGTTAGTGATACCTTGGGCGGTATGTGGGAAAGCACAGGTGGCTCTGCTGTAGCCGGAGATGACAGCCTGACCGCCGCCTTGCGTGAAACTAAGGAAGAATTGGGAATTGACCTTGACCCGAAGGAAGGGATGCTGTTCCGGCGTACCGCCCGAAAAGGAATCAATGGTCACACATGGTTTCAGGACGTATGGATTTTTGAGCATGACTGTCCGATCGAAGCAATTAAGCTGCAGAAAGGCGAAACATGCGATGCCATGTGGGCGACTGCCGATAAAATAAAAGATATGATAATGGCGGGAGAATTTCTTGGAAATGAGTTTTACCCGTACTTTGATGAGATGATGGAGATGTATACAAATGCTTGATTGTCACATTCATATAGAACGCGGCGAATATACACTTGACTGGATTAACGAATTTGTAAAGGTTGCTGTTAAACGAGGACTTCATGAAATCTGGCTGCTTGAGCATTGCTATCGTTTTCGTGAGTTTGTGCCGATGTATGACATCGTTTGCACATATAGCGATTATATAAATAAATGGTTTCACAGCAAGGCAGGGGTTTTCGGCATTAGCGATTACCTACGTTTGATAGATTCAGTTCGTAGTCAAAAATGGCCGGTAAATATCAAATTCGGTCTTGAGGTGTGTTATTTTAAGCAGTTTGAGAACCTTGTTTATAGCGAAACAAAGGATAAAGAATTAGATTTTCTCGTTGGAAGCGTGCATTTTATTGATGATTTTGCATACGATCACAAATCTGAGCATTGGGTCAGTGTGGATGTAGATAACGCCTATCGCCGCTATTTTGAAACAAGCATTGACCTTGCTGAAAGCAGACTTTATAGCGGAATTGCACATCCTGATTGTATAAAGCTGTTTGGACACAAGCCGTCGTTTGCATTGAGTGATTATTATGATCGGCTTGCTGCTGTACTTGCAAAAAACAATATGTACGTAGAACAAAACAGTGGTTCATTCCGGCGCTGCCCTGACACCTCTGAACTTGGCATGAATGCCGGACTGATAAAATCCATAAAAAAGCATGGGGTGAAAATCAAAACTGCATCCGATGCCCATAGCCCTGAGGATGTTGGGCTGTACATTAAAGAGTTGGAGGCACAACTATGATATGTGAGATAAAAAATAAACTCAACTCTGAGGAAGTTAAAGGTATTATTTCTCATAGCTTTTTTGATACTTCACCCGAGGGTGTTCAAATAAAAGTTGACTCTTACCTTGCTGATTCTGAAATTCAAGTTTTGGGTTGCATTCAGAATGAATCTGTAATTGGTGTTGTTGTTTATACTGTACAGCAAAATATGATTGAAATCAAAAGTATAGCTGTTGATCCACCTAGCCGAAAATCAGGTATCGGCATGAGTTTGATTACATCACTTCAAGAGAAATACAAACTGCCAATCGAAGCAGAAACCGATGACGACGCCGTTTGTTTTTACCGCAAGTGTGGTTTTGAAGTTACTGCTTTTAAGAAATACGGAGTTAACCGTTACACCTGTATTCTGAAATATTATGAATCTCCGGTTGAAATCAGTGATGAAGAACGCGCCAAGCTGTTCCCCATCGTTCTGAGCAAATACAATCCAGCATGGCCGCAGTGGTATGAGGACGAAAAAGTAAATCTGGAGAAACTCATCGGATATGAAACCATAGCTCGGATTTCACACTACGGAAGCACTTCAGTTCCCGGCTTATTTGCAAAGCCCATAGTTGATATTTTGCTGGAAATCAAGGATGATACCGATGTGGACAGGCTGATTGCTGACCTACCGTCATCGGAATATATCTGTTTGTATGGTTCGGCTTTGACCATGCCGACCCCACCACCACATCTGATGATACTCAAAGGATACACGGCCACTGGCTTTGCGGAAAGAGTATATCATATCCATGTACAATATCCTGGAGACCCAGATGAACTTTATTTTCGGGACTATCTGATTGCTCACCCCGAAACAGCCGCCGAATACGCTGCGCTCAAAGCCAAGCTACATAAAGATTTTGAATATAACAGGGATGGCTATACCAACGCAAAGACGACGTTTATCCGTGAGGTGACGGAGAAAGCGAGGGGACTATGAAAAAGCCTTTTGTTATAAGCATTTCCGGCTTATATGGCAGCGGCAAAACAGCTGTCACAAACGCATTAAGAGCGCAACTGGTGAACGCCGCCGTGATCAGCTTTGACGATTATGGCGATAGTGTTTATCTTAACCGCGACATAAACGACTGGTCGGAAGATTCAAACGGCGATGAATGGCACACCGAGCCGGTTGCCGCCGATGTGGAAAGACTTTTGAATAAACAATTGGATTACATTGTTCTTGATTATCCGTTCGGCTACGGAAACCGACTTGTCGGGCAGTATATTAATCTCGCCGTATATATTGATGTTCCCTTGGACGTGGCTTTAGCTCGGAGGATAATCCGTGATTATACGAGCCGAGATAAAAATACAAATGTTGCCGATGTCGAGGAAGTGAGCCTTGCCGGGCTTGATAAGGAGCTCCGCTTTTATTTGTCGCGTTCCCGCTCTACTTATGCTCGTATGCCCGAAATGCAAAAACCGACATCTGACCTCATAGTTGACGGCACGAAAACGCCGGAAGAGATTGCGGATGAGATATTATCACATATCAATACCCTCAATCGTCTTGGCCTTCTTATTGACGGTAACGATATCAAACTCGCAACTGAATCAGATTTACATCACATACTTAATATTGATCCGTTTCGCCGTACTGATATAATTCATCATGCAATTAAGCACGGCATCTGTTATATCGCGGTTTATGATGGCATTATAAAGGGCTTTGCAATTATGAACTATACATTCTTTGATAACGCCTTTATAGAACTGCTAATGGTAGCGGAAAAGCATAGGCATTGCGGCATTGGCTCTGCACTATTGAACTATCTGTTTACTGAATGTAAAACTCAAAAACTCTTTACATCGACCAATAAATCAAACGAGCCAATGCGAAAACTGCTTGGGAAAACCGGATTTACATTCTGCGGTGAAATAGACGCTCTTGACGAGGGCGACCCGGAGATGGTTTTCTTCAGAAAGGTGGCGAAATGAGCATGCCACACGGCATAATCTTACTTGGTGCGAACGGCAGCGGCAAGTCTACTCTCGGCCGTGAGCTTGCGCGCGCGTTGAATTTTGCCCATTTTGATGTGGAGGATTACTGGTTTTATAAAACCTATATACCGTACACCGCCATCCGACCAAAGGAAGAACGGAATGAGATGCTGCTTTCAGATATGAAAAAACACGGCTTATTCGTGGTATCCGGCGATATTTCAGGCTGGAGCGATGAATTTCTAACGATGTTCGACCTTGTAGTCTTCCTTACAACACCTACGGAGATTCGCATGAAACGCATCGGAAACAGGGAATATGCACGGTGGGGTGACCGAGTATGCGAAGGCGGCGATATGTATGAGTCCCAGAAAAAGTTTCGGGAGTTTGCCGCCACAAGGGATGTTGGTTTGCTCGAACAAAGGGCTTTAGAATATTCATGTCCTGTCGTTTATTATGACGGCACGAAAACGCCGGGAGAAATTGTAGACGAGATATTGACCTATATCAATACCCTCAACCATTATGATGCCCTTATCGATGAAAACAACGATCCAGTGTATGACCCCGCTCCGCTGAAAGCTCACATGGATAGATGGGACGGAGAGGTATTCATTGAAGCGTTACTCCTTTCGCCGGACAAGTCTGTTTTGGAAATCGGCGTTGGCACAGGACGGCTGGCGATGCGGTTTGTGATAAATGCAGACACTTCACCGGCATTGATATTTCACCGAAAACCGTGCAGCGGGCGAAAGCGAATATACAGAGGTTTGCGAACACCGACTTAATTTACGGCGACTTTCTTACTTACCCATTTAGTGATAGATTTGATATAATCTACTCATCATTAACATTTATGCACATTCAAGATAAGCGAGCGGCAATTCGAAGGGTTGCAAGCCTGCTGAAACCCGGCGGACGGTTCGTATTATCGATAGATAAAAACCAGCAGGCGGAAATTGATTATGGCAATCGAAAAATTGCTGTTTATCCTGACATAGTTAAGGAAATCGTTGCTTTAATTTCCGAAGCTGGACTAAATATTGAGAATCAGTTTGAAACAGCGTATGCAATAATTTTTGTGGTACTGAAAGGATGACATACACTATGAATCTTGTAATTAAGCCCCTAACTTCAGAACTAAACTCTGCCTACCTTGATTTTTTCGACAATCGGGCATTTTCAGAAACCGACACAAATGGTCCCTGCTACTGCACCAGTCCAATGCAGACCTCGGATGAAATTGACCAAATGGTGAGCGAGTTTGCGGGGGATGTCAAAAGGACGATCCGTCGTCATGCAGCAAAGATGCTGGACGAGGGTAAAATTCATGGGTATCTGGCGTTTTATGGCGATACCGCCATCGGTTGGTGCAATGCCAGAGATATGAATGAATACGTCAAAAACCGTTATCAGTTTGTCCCGGACTTTGCAAGGGGAACCGCTATCGGTAAAACAATGTCGGTTGTCTGCTTTTCGATTACCCCTGAATATCGTAGCAAGGGTGTGTCAACTGCTCTGTTGGTGAGGATAATTGCCGATGCCAAAGCAGAAGGCTTTGAGGCTGTTGAAGGTTATGTACACATACGAAAAGGACTGGATGATTTTGACTTCAAGGGCCCGACAAGACTGTATGAGAAATTAGGCTTTGTACCCATAGTCGAACATAACGGAGTGGTCGTGATGCGCAAAACACTGTAGGAGGAATCGTGCATGACAAAATATGAAGAAGCACTTAAAATCATGGATGAGCGGTTTGGGCACGACTGTCTTATATCTGTTGCGACTATTGACGGCAAACGACCCGCTGTTCGCATTGTGAACAGTTATTACGAGGACGGCTCGTTTTATACCGTTACATATGCGCTTTCCAACAAGATGAAGCAAATCATAAATAATTCGGATGTTGCCATCTGCGGAGAATGGTTCACGGCACATGGCATCGGTGAAAACATCGGTCATCCGAGGGATGAAAAAAACTTGGAATTGATTATTAAACTGCGGGAGGTCTTTAAGGAGTGGTATTACAATGGTCATACCAACGAAGAAGACCCACATACCTGCATCTTGCGTATCCGTCTGACAGATGGGGTGTTGTTCAGTCATGGTAAGAAACACGAGATTGATTTTACAGGGGGAGGATAACATTATGGACATTCAATTCACAGATGTATGTTTCATCACAAACGATGTCCTGCGGCTCCGTGCGTTTTACGAAGCCGTTTTCGGCGGCAAGGCTGAGGGTGATGAGATTCACTCCGGGTTGACGATGGGCGGTGTGACATTTGTTTTTGACCACGTTAACATTGCTGAGGAAAACCCGACGTTCCGCTATATTAAGGCAGGTAATGCGAACAATGTCATTGTCGGCTTCAATGTCAATGATGTGGACGCGGAATACAATCGTCTGTTGCCGTTGGGCGCAGAAATGCTCAACATGCCGACTACCCATCCGTGGGGAGCACGGTCGTTTCAGTTTAAAGACCCAGATGGTAACATACTGAATTTTCGAAGTTTCCCGAAGGGGGGATAATCTATGCCTGCCTTATGTGAAAGGGCAATACGGAAATTGAGTAAAATTGATAACATTCTATGCGCTATTGACGCAGAAAGAGAGCGGTGAAATCTAATGCCATGCACAAAGAAAATGGGAGTATCCATGCGTAAGTTAGGCATCCCGGAAGAAATCATATCGCAGTTCGATTGTTCAGGTAATAAAAAAGGAAACCCGCCTGAGCCAACGATAGAGTTTATCGACCTGATGGATAAGCTATTGACGAAAGAGCAGTGTTTGGCCGTCATGGAGGAACAGGGTTGTTGCAAGGGCGGTAAACGTGATAAGGACTGCAAGGCCTTCGGAAAAGAACACGCCAAAAAGCCGCTTGCCGAAAAGCTTGCTCTTTTATCGGGCGTGGAGTACATGATGGCTCCCCGTTTGTATGATGACAGAACAATAACGATTGAATGGGGCGGTCATCAAAACGGCGTTCATACAGGCAAAACGACTTGCTCATGCGGAGCGATAAAAAAGCTCAAGCAACCATTTTCTGTATCGCCTACATACTGCGGATGTTGTGCGGGACATTTTCTATACCACTATCAAAACGCTCTTGGAGTAAAGTTGCGTTTAAAAGAAATAGTTTCATCGCCGCTGAACACTAACGGTGATAAACCCTGCTCGTTCACCTACGAGATTGTTAAGACGGAAAAAACGCCCGTTGAAATGGTTCATATAAAGTGAGGAATAAGCAATATGACCCACGAACAAATCCTTGACTACTGTTTAAAAAGAAAGGATCGTATTTGGATTATCCCTTTGACCCTATTGTTCCTGTGGTCAGAGTAAAATCGCGAACGCAGGATAAGGGTCGGATATTCGCTCAAATTTTTCATCTGCGTGGTAAACCGAAGGTTACGCTAAACTGCACTCCCGAATCCGCGGAGTTTTACCGCTCGGTTTATCCTGGCTCGGTCGTACGGGGATGGCACTGCCCACCCGTTCAGCAACCGCATTTCAACACTGTTAGCTTGGACGGCTCTGTGCCTGACGATGATATCCTGCGGATGATTGACCACGCCTATGAAATCGTGGTTGCGAAATATCCGAAATACATACAGAAGGAAATAAGCGAGGTATTAACGCAATGAGAACAGCATTTATGGCGTATTTAACAGGCAGTGTGGAAGCAGTAGATTTTTATTGCAAAGCATTTAACACGATTTCAAGAAACTGTTTCAAGACTTCCGATGATGACGACTTCTACGCACATGCGGAAATAGTCATTAACGAACAAACAATTTTAGGGATAAGCGAAAAATCGTGTTATGACACGGAATTTACGAACGGAAACAATATGCAGTTCTGGGTTACTTTTGAGGATGAACAATCTATTATCGCAACCTATGAAGTGCTGAAGGAACAAGGAGTTGATCATTATCCATTAGCTCCATGCGAATGGTGCAAATCACTGGCAGATATAACAGATAAATACGGCGTTCGTTGGATGTTGAATGTTTTCTAAGCTGCAAAAAGAAAAATGAGCGAGGTGGATTTGAGTGAATCACAAAGGCACAGTAACGCTTGAAACAGAGAGGCTTATACTTCGGCGGTTTACAATGGACGATGCGGAAGCTATGTTTCGGAATTGGGCGAGTGACCCTGAGGTCACAAAATACTTAACATGGCCGACGCATGAAAACCTCGATATTTCGTGTGAGGTTATCAAGAATTGGTTACCGTGCTATGAAGCTGATAATAACTATAATTGGGCAATAGAACTGAAAGCTCTTAGCGAACCGATTGGTAGCATTGCGGCAGTTAAAGTAGAAGACAACACAAATTTGGTGCATATCGGTTATTGTATCGGTAAACCTTGGTGGCATAAAGGTTATACAAGCGAGGCGTTGACTCGGCTTGTCCGATTTTTCTTTGAAGAAATCAGTGCAAATAGGGTTGAGGCGCGTTTTGACCCACGAAACCCTAATTCCGGCAAGGTTATGGCAAAAGCAGGTCTTAAATACGAAGGAACCATGCAACAAGCAGACCGAAACAATCAAGGAGGGATATGTGACGCATCATATTACGCAATCCTCGCTGATGATTATTTCGGAAAAGGGCAAAAAAAAGGTATTACCATCGGCGACATTTCCATTGACTGCGCCGACCCCGCTCGAACACGCGACTTTTACGCCGCTCTAACTGGCTGGGAAAAGCGTGAGGCATATGGCTGCTCTGCCCTTGTTGGAGATAATGGTTTATTGATGCTCTTTACAATATCCGAAGTAAAATATGTCCCTCCTGTCTGGCCAGAGGAACGTGACAAACAGCAGAAACAAATGCACTTTAACTTTCAAGTGGACGATTTGCCCGTTGTTGTTAATGAAGCCATCCGACTTGGTGCAACAAAAGCTGCCTTCCAATATGGTGGGGAGCATTTTGTCACTATGATTGACCCTGAAGGGCATCCGTTTTGTTTGTGCAGTAGGTAACTTCGCAATTACGGTCGAGCGACTTTACCATGACATTGTTATACTTAATGCTGGAGGTGACAGATGGAATTGACGGACAAAATCACAGGCGTGAGCAGAATGCAACATTTTATCATCACTCATATCGATGAGCCTATAACGCTGGATACGCTTGCCGAGACAGCTGGATACAGTAAGTATCATGCTGCAAGGATATTCAAGGAATTGACACATAAAACGCCGCTTGAATATGTCCGTGCCATTCGGCTTACAAAAGCTGCCCAGACCCTGTGTGGCTCTGATGAGAAGGTGGTCGATGTCGCTTTGAACAATGGTTTTGATTCCCATGACGGGTTCACGCGGGCATTTACACGGCAGTTTACTATTACGCCGCAAAAATATCGCACTGAAACGCCGCCTGTGAATTGGTTTGTCCATTATCCCATCGAAGCCTACTTTGCATTGAAAGAAGGTTCGATAGCTATGTCAAACGAAAAAGTATCACGCACCGTTACAGTTACAGTAGTGGAACGCCCAGCACGAAAGCTGATTTTTCTCCGCTATAATGCAATGGATTATTTTTCTGCTTGTGAAGAGGTTGGTTGCGACTGGGAGGGCTTTTACAACAGTATACCCGAGAAATTCGACACCGCTGCGGGAGGCCGTCTGCCAACGAGCTTAATCATACCCGGTACAAACGGCAATGCGTTTTTTGTTGAGGTTCCGCTGGATTACAACAAGCCTTTTCCCGATGGCTATGAAATTGCCGATCTACCACCCTGCACTTATCTTTACTTTAACGGTATGCCGTTTGATGACCAGAATGATTTTTCGATAGCCATTGGGATACTGAATGAGGCTATCGAGGAGTACCCTTTTGAAAGGTTCGGATGGAGAAAGTCCGATAATGCACCTGTTTTGGGAATGGGAGCAGAAGCGGAGACTGGTGCGAGGATTGCTATGCCTGTGGAGAAGCTGTAAAACGTGGAATCCCCGACAAAACTCTATCTTTTAATGATCTGCCGACAGGGGTGTGCAAATTTAAACGATTGCTCACTTTTAACGATTTCCGAAGCGGCGGCGGTGCATTGTATCAATAGTTAGTTATAGTTACTTTGCCAGTAGAGGTGAGGGGATTCAAACCCTAAATATATTGTCTTGTTTCCAAGAACGGAATAAAGCAATGTTCGCGGAAACATTTTAATTGGAAAACGCCATGATATGAACTTCCATTTTGGCTAATACTGCGAAGTTGACCGGTATCAATTCAGATTCAGAGTACTTATATTTTGAACGTATTAGACCATACAAAATCCGGCAAAAAATATTGCGACAACAATTCATCTACCGGATATACTTTGTTTGAAGGGAGTGAGATTCTTGGATTTATTAACCCGTATGAGCTTGGCGATTGCGTATGTGGAAGATAACCTAACAAGCGATATCAATCAAGAGGTGTTGGCTCGGATTGCCTGCTGTTCGGTTTACAACTTCTATCGGATGTTTTCGTTCATTACTGATATTTCGCTCACGGAATACATTCGCAGAAGAAGGTTGACACTAGCGGCAATCGAGCTGCAAAGCAGCGATGTCAAGGTGATTGATCTGGCTGTAAAGTATGGTTACTATTCGCCTGTTTCATTTTCACGTTCGTTCCAGACACTCCACGGGCTTACTCCGACGGAAGCGCGCGCCGACGGAGTGACGCTAAAAGCATACCCAAGAATTTCTTTCCAAATTTCAATCAAAGGAGAGAAGGAAATGGATTACCGCATTGAAAGTAAAGAGGCGTTTCAAGTTTTTGGCTATGAGGGCATATTTAGAACAGATGGAAGCGGTATAAATGCAGATATTCTGCATGATAACGCTATGCATCAGAACAATCCACATGAGCTATGGAATCAAAATCACGCAAACGGAGCATATGAAAAACTTGTGGCGGATGCCGGTGACTTACCGCCGTTTGTCAGCCCCGGCTTATGTAAGGTACACGGGGTATGCGATTATAAACAAACGGAACCCGGCACATTCGTGTATATGCAGTGTGCTTTCAAGAGCAAAAATAGCAGAATTGACGGCTACGCCGTCGCAAATATCCCGGCGCACACATGGGTTATATTTCCATCTGGAAAGTTCAAATGGGACAAGGTTGTGGAAGCTGTCAATAACCTGAATAAGCGTTTTTATTCTGAATGGCTTCCTACAGCCGAATACGAGCAAGCGAACGGCATGAATTTTGAGGTATACGGCGGAGACTCAGACATGGGCTATGTTGAACTGTGGTATGCTATAAAGAAAAAGGTATAACGAATATAAGTGGGCTGCTCTGCAGTGCAGGGCAGCCACATTGCCACTTTTTAGCTTAGAGTAAATGTCATAAAGTATATATGAAAAAACAATGGTTCCGTATTTGGCGGTAAATATATAGAGTAGGAGCTTTGTATCATGTCAGAATTCTTTAAACAAGTAGACTGTATAGAACTGTATGTTCCCGATCTGGATGAGGGCATTAAGTATTATTGCGGTAGCTTAGGTCTGAAACTTTTATGGCGCGCTGAAACAACAGTAGGTTTAGGTATGGAAAACGATACAACTGAAATCGTTTTACAGACAGATAGAAAAAAGATGAATGTTGATTTCAAGGTCGAATCTGTTGACAATTCTATTGATAGAATTGTCAACGCTTGTGGCAAGGTAATAGATGGTCCCTTCGAAATACCAATAGGGAAATGTGCTGTGATTCAAGATAAATAGGAAAATCAGTATGTTATTTTGGATATGACAAAATGAAAGTACACGACTGACGAAAACGGAAATGTAATAGGTGTAGGTAAAGATGATTCATGAAGTTAATAAGCACAATGGGAAGCTAAACTATTTTCTAAGGTGTAATTGTTTTCTTAAGGTCAATGATATAATTTATATTAGTCGGCATCGGAGGAGTGATGAATGAACTTTGTAAACCCACCAGCAGAATCACCTCAATATGTTACTCATAAAACATTTTACAGCCAAGTATTAAATCACGAAATAGGCTATAATATCTATCTTCCGCCCGGGTACAAAGACTGCGGCGAAAAATATCCGGTTGCGTACCACATTCACGGATGGACGGGCAACGAATCTTCCGAGATATGGCCGCTGGAAAAGGTCTATAAAAATAGACAGGCCATTACTGTTTTTGTCAACGCCATTTCGTCGGAAGACAATTATTTCGATGCCTTATTGCAAATTGAATCCATCATTATTAAGGAACTGATTCCTCATATCGATGGACAGTACAGAACAGACGCAACCCGCGAGAACAGAATGCTGTCAGGGTTTTCGATGGGCGGCAACATGGCGTTTTATTATGCAGTTAAGCACTCCGAGCTGTTTGGTTCCGTAACCCCTTACGCAGGAACCTATCACCATCTCTATCACAAAGAATACCGTACTGTGGGGGTAGCACCGGAAAAAGCCATCGAGTTATACGAAGATATGATGAGAGAAGAATGGTATTTGGAGGAAAACAATATTTTATGTTTGGTACGGCAAAATGCGGAAAAAATTCGAGGCAAACTAAAAATTGATATTCATATCGGCACAGCTGACATATTATTTTGTGATAATGAAATTTTACATTTATATTTGGATTCGTTGAATATCTCACATGAGTATAGGAAATTCGAGGAGATTGACCACAACTTGGAAAAAATATTATAGCACTCACTAATAAGCAAACTGAAATGTTAAACTGGATATAAGCTCATCACATGATTATACGTCTTATCTTCGTTATACTAATTCTATTGTAGGTAACAGTTGGAATAAATGTAGAAGTATTTTTGTTGTTATAAATAGATGATGCGTTGAGACAACATAATATAATGCTATTTATTATTTTTAACGAACAAAATCCATAATTTATTCAACCTATTTGATTAGTTAATATTTTGACATAAATATTCAAAAGTCAGGGTCTCAACCCATACAAGTCCCTGGCTTTCGAATGTGATATTGTATAATTATAATCCACAAATTACTTAAATTCACATCCAATCCCATTCACATTTCAACATAACCAATCAGTTTAGCAAGTACTCCAAATTATAAATCTATATGTAGATCGCTTATTATCACTTATTAATTCCATTTATGCTTAAAAAGCGAATATACACTTATAGTTCAAAAATATTTTCGTGAATTATTACCATAAATGTATATTACACTTATGATGCGTTATCCCCTCTTATTAAAATTGTTAAATTTTAAGAGGGTGATTGTGATGGAAATTGATTACAAGAAAATAGGTCTTAGAATAAAAGCGGCAAGAGAATCCAAAAAGCTGACACAGGAGGAGCTTGCTGAATTAACCGGGCTGACGAATAATTATATTTCAAATATTGAGCGTACCCGTTCAAAGCCAAGCATTGAAACACTTATTAAAATATGCAATGCATTAGAAGTAACTCCGGACTATATACTTCTGGATTCGGTATATGCTTCAAAGGAATATATTATGGATGAAATTGCTGTGAAATTGAGAAAATGTACAAAAAATAACCTTCAATTGGTTTCGGGTATTATTACACTTATTTTAGAAGAACAGACAAAGAAGGAGTCTTGACTAATGCCGGATTAATGAATTCTGGTGGGATCAGTTATTGTAAATAGCGAGGTCGAAATTATGCTTATGATTTTTACTAATGAAAACAAGGGAAAATGGTACGAAGGGATATTACAGGCATTATTTGCCGATAATTATAAAAAGGCATATAAGACAGCATATAAGCTGACTTTTGATAAGGAATTAGCGAGGGATGCGACACAAGAAGCATTCCTCAAAGCATTTTTAGGCATAAATACTTTAAAGGATAAAAATAAATTCAGTGCATGGCTCTGTTCCATTACTGCAAATGTCTGCAAAGATATGCTACGGCAGAAAATAATACAAAGGGACAACAGTGTGC
This sequence comes from Bacillota bacterium, assembly GCA_023392075.1. Classification (GTDB taxonomy): domain Bacteria; phylum Bacillota; class Clostridia; order Acetivibrionales; family DSM-1351; genus Ruminiclostridium. The sequence continues at coordinate 59,379 of JAEVZU010000145.1, forward strand.
CCATTTATGATGACGAAGGTAATACAAAAGAATATATTGTTGAGCTGCGGGATTTCAATATCCCGGAGAAAGTATATGAGGACAAAGAGATCAGGCAGGAAATAAAAAAATGCATTTATGAAATGCCTCCTGATGTCCGGCAAATTTTGATTTTAAGAATCTATAGAGGGCTTTCATATACTGAAATAGCCGAAGAAATGGATATGAACGAAAACACTGTAAAAATAAAAATACATAGAGCTAAAGAGAGAATAGAAAAAAGGTTGAGAAGTTTTGCTGATTTTGAGATGGGGGAGAGCAGAAATGGGTAAAGATATCGATTCCTTAATTAAAGATATATTTGAAGAGGAATTTGAAAATATTGAATATCCTCCGTCCAATGAAATGTGGGGACAAATACGTTTAAAGCTTAAGAATGAAAGAAAAAAAATATTATTAAAGAAGTTGAGACCTGCGTTTGCGGCAGGTATCATAATTTCTGTATTATCTGTTTTGTTTTTATATTTTCAAATGCCTGTTATGGCTTTTACCAACAGGATAATAAGAAGTGTGGAAGAATTTGCAGGCAATACTCTGAAAATCCATAGAAAAGATGTTGCTCAGGATGTGAACGGAGGAGTTGACATTATAAGTAATATTGATGATCCGCGAATCGGTGAAGCACAAAAAAATATTCATTTTAAGCTGCTTATACCTGGGTATATTCCAAAAGATTTTAAGCTCAATAATGTCGATGTGCTAAACAAAAACAAGGAAAAGGAAGTTGTAACTTTTCAATATATAAATACAAAAGATGAGAATAAACGTGAGGCCTTTGAAATAACCCAGGAAAGCTTTCCAAGTGGCACGGACAATACAATTAATATATTGGATGAAAAAGACACGAATATAGAACACATAAAAATCAATAACATAGAATGTACACTTATTAAGTATGAAAATACGCTTAATAAATTAATTTGGAATAACGATCATTTAGGTTATGAAATTGATGGGCGAATAAGCAAGGATGATGTAATTAAAATTGCCAAATCAATGAAATAGGGTGCACCTGTCAGGTACACCCATAGGCTTCTGACAACTGTTGGGAGCCTTTAATTTTTTATGGGACATAAATATATGACGAGGTTGAATTTTGTGTATCTGTTTGTGAACCGTTTTTTGCAAAATGCACCGACCGTGTCCTGTAATAATTTCCGGAGGTGTAACTTGCATAAGTTCCGTCATGTATACTTTTAGCGGTGTATTTATTAAAAACCCAACTGTTTACGTCTACCCATTGTGATCCATCCCACCGCTGTAAATATAAAGTAAGTGTCAACTGGTCGATTATGTTGGTAGCTGTACTTGACCCGTCTAAATAAAGATCTGTTCCGCTGTTCATAATAGAGCACTGCCAATCGGTAAGAAGGCCGCTTATACTCGGGGATAAAGTTTTGATATCCTTACTGCTACCATAACTGGGGTTGGAGGATTCGATACCTTCTGTGGGTTTGGGCGGCTTTTTTGCATCTCCGCTCGCAAAAGCGGCTTGTTGAAGAGAAAAGACCACCAACAGGGCAAAGATAACTGTTTTTACATACCTGTTCATAAAAAAATTCTCCTTTCGTATAATAAAATTTGCTTTCAAAGAATGAAGACTGAAATCAAACAAAAAAGTTTTACTAATTTTGAAAAAATTTCAATAAAATTTCTAAAATTTTGAAACTTTTTGTATTTTTTCCTGTCATCAATTATAAGACAGCTATTATAAGCTGTGCAATTGAATTATCAGCGCTAAGGGCAAACCTGCCGAAAGACAGGGACGCAAAGCCATAGGGTCTAAGGTGCTTACCAGCACTATGATAGCCTGGTTGCCGCAGAAAGACTACATGTCTAACCTGCCCTTTTAGCGGCAGGTTTTTTTGTCTTTTCTTTTTAGCATGTCATCAAGGCTTTAGTGCTGAATGTGAATTTTTAGGTTGAGTGCATCGCTAATGTTCACCTTTTTCGACAAAATACATCGTTGGAATCAAAGGTGTCTTTGTCATGACGTATTTTTCATTTTTAGTGAGTGAGGTGCTGATAGATGAAAAATGAGTGCGTGTTAAGGAGAAAAAAGCTAAAATAGCTGATGTAAAAAAGCTTAGAGGGTGTGCATGTACTGTAGTTGGTTTTGCCAGCACTGATATGTACCTTCTCTCCTTATGGGACAATATACATTCTTTAACTATCATACAATCCAATATAGTCCGCACAGCCAATAAAACCGCAATTTATATGTCGAAAATTGCGGTTTTATTTTTGACAAATACAGTATTTTTTCGACGTTCATTATGCAAAAAGCATTCTTCCGCTTTCATCCGATTTGATGAAGTGGACAAGCCCAGCATTACTGCGTTTTTAAGGTGCTCATCAGGATGCCGCTCTCCCCCGCCTCTGTTTTGGTTTATTACTCAAAAAAATCAAAACGGAGGTTTGTATATGAAAAGGATCAATTTACGGGAGCTTTACCCGTTCTATGAATATGACTTCTTTGTTGAAGTATCGGACAAGCTGGCAGAACTATTGAAACTGCTAAACCGGAAAGACCATGCATATCACGAGTACAGACGTTTCCACAGAGCTTATTATTCCTTGGATGCCGACGATGGTATTGAAAGGAATTTCATTCTTTTGGTTCTATCTCCGGAGGAAATCTATGAGCGGAAATTGAGCCGTCAGGAACTTTATGTTGCTGTCAACAGCCTGCCGGAAAAACAAGCGAAGCGAATTTACGCCCATTTCTTTCTTGGCATGAGCAAGGCTGAAATTGCCAGAATGGAAGGAGTAACTAAGGTATCTGTAACGCTGTCCATTGACTGCGCATTAAAAAACATGGAAAAGTTTTTAAAAAAATTTTCTAAATAGGCCTAACTTTTGCCCAAAAAATCTGCTGATTATTAGAGGGACTTTTACTACCCCCTCAAATGATCTTTGAAAACAAAATAATTGTCTTATCCGGTACGTTCCCTACATGACCTGAGAAGGAAAGCCGGATTGCAGGTACGCCAGGACCACCTGTCCGGTATTATACTGGATTGAAGCTGAAGGATTCAGACCATTTATGGTATGAATGAAGGAAAGGTACGAGCGGTAAATACCCGTGCAATCGATAAATGAAGGTACCATTTATGGCGAAGACCCATGTAGAGGGATAATGATACTTGCGCACAGTCGAGGTTAAGTCCCAGAGTGTGCCCCGACCGTTGGTGGGGAGGTGCAATTCCTATGAGGGTGGAAAGCTGCCGTCCGCCGGATAAGCTTAAAACCGATAAAACCAAAACAGAACATGGCAACAGGGTATGCCCACGGTAGCGTTAAGCGCTTTCAAATTACGGCATACCCTGGCTGCCATGTGTAATTACCTAATACTGCTTATATGAGCGAATATACATGTGAATTCTAAAGGCACATTCTCTTGCTGCGCGTAACAATTGGAAGCTCACTATGGTACGTTGGCCTTTTTGTTGGTCTATAGATGACCTTATAAAACTATTGCATTGTTAAAGGGGGAGGTACTATTAATAAGAATTTAATTCGGTACAGTGTGCAGATTTCCATGTTGAAACAATTGCTTGCTAAAAAGCTAATAACAGAAAAAGAATACAACCTTGTCAAAAATCGATTAATGAAGGATTATCAGATCATCTCCGACCTAACTTCTTGAATTGTGTAACTGATTAGGATATAATAGAGACGATAAAGGGAACACAAAAAGGAGGTAATTATATGCCTGAGGTTGAAGTGATCAAGGCAAGAAATACTTTATCCAATAGAGAAAGGGGCAAAGTAATTGAACGGCTTCGTGTTGCTCCTTATTGCCGTGTTAGTACAGATTCAGAAGATCAATTGAATAGTTATAGGTCACAAATGCAATATTACACTGACTTAATTAAATCAAAAAAAGAATGGGTCATGGTGGATATGTATGCTGATGAAGCGGTAACAGGAACACAGGTTACTAAACGGGAAGATTTCCAGCGCTTGATAAACGATTGTATGAATGGTGATATTGACATGGTAATT
>JAEVZU010000147.1 GCA_023392075.1 Bacillota bacterium
ATTTTTGATCATTCTCTTCAATGGTATATCATCACAAACGGGAGGCCGGAGACCTGGCACCGGAAGGCCGACATGATGGAAGCTACGCTGAACAGTCTGGCATATAAGAGTCCTGATTTCGCCAGGCGTATTTTTGACAATCTGGATGATTGTGTAGGGTGTTATAATAATTGTATGGTAAAAACCAAATACAGGCTTCATGACAGGCAAAGAAATGCCTGTCATGGCAAGTTAAAATTTAAAATGAGTACTTCCGGTTTGGAAGATGTCAGAGTTTTCATCAAAGAAATAAACCAATTGGCATTACAAATATAATAATTCATTAAATTTACTATTTAACACTGTCAAGTTTATGTAAGTGTTGGCATGCCATAATGGCCTCATAAAGTCAGGGGAGTTGCTTCTGCAAATAACAAAATATATATATTCGGCGGGTTTGATTCGACAAAAGGTTCTACTATCGATACTCTCGAAGAATATGACCCGAAAACAGATATATGGACAACAAAGGCCCATATGCTTAAACCTGCAAACAGTGTTGCAGCTGCTGAACTAAATGGTGAAATTTATATATTGGGCAGGTCGAAAAATGGATTTTACCGATTCAGGTCTGAAGATTAGTCAAACTCTTGAAACGTACAATATCGAAAACAACATCTGGAATATCAAAACTACTTTTAATTATGGCTGGAATAATGAAACAATAGAGGCAGTAAACGATAAAATATATATTATCGGAAACAGGAATGATGACACAGTAGATAGTGAAACAATTCAAATTGAAGAATATAATCCAAAGACAAATAAATTTATCCCCAGAAAAGGTACTTCCGCACAAAGAAGTAAATATGCCAGTGCTGTATTAAATGGTGAGATATACATATTCGGAGGAGTAAGATACAAAACCGCACCTGAAAATCCGGCCGATTCGAAAAAAAACTATGACGAGCTAAAGGCAAATCCAATTTCTATTATTGAAAATGTAAAGACTGTAGAAAAATATACGCCGCCAAAACCCTAATACTTGTTAAATACCAACACCATCAACCGGAAATTTATTTAACAGGCTTAAAAAATGCAGCATTTTGCTCATATATTGTATAAAAATGGGTCTTTTTATGTTATTATGAATGTTATATACGAAAGATAAATTAGGGGGTTAAATTCATAATGCTGTCAAAACACATAAAAAAGTTAGTAACCGTTTCTATGGTTACTGCTTTATTCATAGTTCTGTCATCAGGTTTTTCATATGCAGAAGCTGCAGGAAAGGTAACAGTTACAGCCAGTATATTAAATCTGCGTGAAGCACCTGATACTTCTTCAAAAGTTCTGAGGCAGTTAAAAGAAGGTAATCAGCTTAATGTCCTGGATAGTTCCAACGGATGGTACAAGGTAAATTCAGAAGGTTTAACAGGCTGGGTTTCCGGAAGTTATGTCAAAAAAGATGAAGATCAGCCTGTTACTGTCCAATATGGTAAAATTACAGGCAATAATGTAAATTTGAGAAAAGGTCCCGGAACATCTTATGCTGTCATTTCCAGTTTGAACAAAGGTGATGTCCTGACTATTATTCAGTTATCCGGTAATTGGTATAAAGTGAAAACATCTGGTACTACTGTCGGATGGGTAAGCAACTTATATATATCACTGGATAAAACAATAAATCAATCTGTAAATCAGGTAAAAAGTAATCCTGGGGATAAAGCAAAAGGTGACACGTTAGATAAATCCATAAACGGGCAAATAAATCCGCCGGATAATAAACCAACAGAAAAGGATCAGAAGGATAATCAAACAGATCAATCTGAAGGCGGACCGGTAAATAGCCCGGAAGGTGAATCTCCAGGCCAGTCCGGGAGCGGTCTGAAAAATGAAACATTAACACCCGGTGAGTCTTCAAGATTGACAGGAGTCGAAACGTTATATACGGAAAATTTTGATGTTTCTGAATTAATAGATTATGCTCAAAGTCTGGTTGGGGTAAAATATGTATATGGAGGCACTTCACCAGAAAATGGTTTTGATTGTTCGGGATTTACCAAGTATATCTTTTCACAGTTCGGCATAAATCTTGAACGTGTGGCTGCCGATCAGGCAAAGCAGGGCATTGAGGTATCCCAGGATGAATTGCTGCCGGGTGATCTTATATTTTCAGATACCGACGGCGGTAACAATAATATAAATCATGTTGGAATGTATATAGGTGATGGCAAGTTTATCAGTGCAACTTCGGGCTCTGCCTCCTCAAAGGTAACCATATCCGAACTTAACAGCACATACTGGCAAGCCTCATATATGACAGCCAGAAGAATTTTTGAAACTGATTTCTCAAACAGAACGCTTTAATTGCTATTATCAGGAGGTTAACTACTTATGAGTCACACTTTGACAGAAGAAAACATAAAAAAATTACAGGAAGAATTAGAATACAGAATGACCGTTAAAAGGGCTGAGATTGCCAGAGAAAAACTAATAGCTGCCGAACACGGCGACAGGTCTGAAAATGCCGAATACAAGGAAGCCTGTGAGAGGTATACTGCAAACGATAACAGAATTCAGGAGCTGTTAAATATTATTTCCACTGCAATTGTTGTTGACAGCAGCAGTCAGGACAAATCCGTACTTGGTATTAACAGCAAAGCAAGGATAAAATTTATTGATGATGATGATGAAACTGTCCTGACATTGGTGACAACCATGGATATAGATCCTGCAAAAATGCGTATAAGTATAGAATCCGATTTAGGTAAGGCTCTTGCCGGAAAAAAAGCCGGAACAATTGTAGAAGTCAACGCTCCCAGCGGAAAGTATCCGGTTGAAATATTGGAAATATTATAGGGCTGTAATCGAAGGAATAGCTATAGCCAAAAAAAGGCACCTTCGGCAGTTTCGTTTTATAAGAATATGCTGAAAGAGGTTTACTTAATGATTGATTGTCATATCCATCTCGAAAAAGGATCAGATGCGCACTGTCCAGAAGATGTTGGGGCCAATATAGCCGCACTGGAAGACAGAAAAAGGAGATTTTTATGAGTAATCTGCCGAAATTTGTCAGTTTTATTTTGATTATTATGTTTATTTTTTCATCTGACCTTCATGTTATTGCCATTTCACAGCCAAAACAAATCAAGTGGGAAAGGAATATTGAGTTTTCAAATGATAACCTTAGAGGAATAGCAGCTGGAAAAGGGGTATATGTATCTGTTGGTGAAGCCGGGGCTTTGCTTGTTTCAAAGGATAAAACAACCTGGAAACCTGTTTCATCTAACATCACAAATATTTTATCGGATATAATCTGGACAGGCAAACAGTTCATAGCAGTCGGAAAGGAAGGGACCATCATAACTTCCAAGGACGGTTTCCGCTGGAATCGTCAAAACTCCGGTTCCAAAGGTGAATTGAGAAGCATCGCATATTCCGGCAAATTATATGTTGTTGTTGGAGATGCCGGAGAATACCTGGTTTCCAGGGATGCAGCACATTGGGAAAAGAAGAAGCCCTTTGGGGATTCCTTTCTAAGACAGGTTATATGGACAGGAAAGAAATTTGCGGTTGTATGCTCAACAGGTGATTTGTTTTACACATCCTCCGATGGCCTTAAATGGAATTCCTCTTCCTTGAGCAGGCCGTTCTATTCGGTTTGCTGGAATGGAAATATGTTTGTAGCAGTTGGAAATCAGGCCCAGATAAGAACGTCAAAGGATGGTATCAACTGGAGCAGGTCAACCCTTGTCTTAAATGGCGAAGATTCGGATTTGAATAGTATAAGTTTCAATAAAGTCATATGGGGTAACGGTCATTTTACAGCAGTAGGAAGTGCCGGAGCTGTTATAGTATCAAAAGATGGTTATAATTGGTCAAGGGCAGATTCTAAAACAGGTAACCAGTTGTCCTCAATTTACTATGACGGTAAGGATTTTATTTCTGTAGGAAATAACAAACAAATTATCAGATCAAGTGACGGATACAGCTGGACAAAAGTTACCGACGGTCTGCAAACCGACTTTAATGACATTTGTTTTACCGGCAGTAAGTACGTAATCGTAGGCAGTAATGGTACTATACTGAGTTCTGACGATTCTGTAAAATGGGTTAAGCGGGGGTTTGATACTAAAAAAATCTATAATTCTGTCACATACCGGAATGGCATGTTTGTGGCAGTTGGACGCAATGGATTAATATCCTGTTCAAAGGACGGTATAAAATGGACTGCTTTACCTCCTGTACTGGAAAGCGATTTGTATTCCGTTACAACGGATGGAAAAATATTTGCTGCTGTCGGTAAGAATGTACTGGTAACATCAGCAGATGGAATTAAGTGGAATGTAAAACCTTTTGGCTCTAATGAGGGAGACAGTATTTTTTGGGACGGCAGTAAATTTGTAGCTGTAGTCCAAGGGATAATAAATACATCCAAAGATGCTGAAAACTGGTCGGAAAGTTTCAATAATGAAGAATATTATTTCGGAAAAGTTATAAGCGGAAATGGAACATATTTGGCTTTTCCAGCTTACAACGACGGGAGATATTTTGTTTCAACTGATCTTTATAACTGGAAAACAGAGAGTTTTGTCCCGGATTCCTATTATGCTTCTTCAATGTTATGGGATGGAAAATTATTCAGGGGAATTTTGTGCAACGGCAGTTCTGTGGCTTCAAACAGGTATGTTGAATCTTCCGATGGCATAAACTGGGCTGCCTATTCCTTTGGCCCAAGTCAATTACCGCATAATTCGGTCTGGGACGGAAAAAGCCTGATAGCAGTTGGAGGCTGGGGTGCCATTATTAAAATAAAAAAATAAATTGTTGACTAATTTCATAATCTATAATACATTAATTTAATAATTTTATTAAACTAAAAGTAATGACTGAGAAAGAGTAGGAATAAAGTGTCCTGACAGAGAGTTCCCGGAAGGTGAGAGGGGCGTGGAAGCTTATTCCGAATACATCTTATGAGCTGCACACCAAAAGGGTTTTGACCTGAGTAGGCTGATGCCGGAAGCTTGCACCCGTTATAGTGCTAGAGTATATACCTTGTTTTTCTTTGATTGTGATATTTTCAGAACATTGATTTGTTCTGCGGTAACATAGGTATTGTACTCGAAAAGGTTTGTGCCGTGAGGTGCTAATAAATTGAGGTGGTAACACGGAGTAACAGCTCTCGTCCTCTGATTAATATCGGAGGAGGGGGCTTTTTTATTGTGTAGGATTTTGTACTGAAGTCCCGGGAAAGTATAAAGGGTTGAACAGTGGTAATTCCACTGATTTAATACATTATAATTTATTTTATGGAGGCAGCAGATGATGATGTTGAGTAAAGAAGAAACAGCAAAAAATGAAACTGAAGTTCAGAGCCTTACGGGTCAACTGAAAATATTGCTGAAAGGAGTTGAAGAGTGCATAGGAATTGAAGATTTGAGCAGAAAACTTCAAAAATCAACTGAAACAGGTACCCCTCTGATCATAAAGCTTGGGCTTGATCCATCCGCACCTGATATACATTTGGGGCACACTGTCGTACTGAGGAAAATCAAGCAGTTTCAGGAACTGGGACACAAGGCGGTAATAATTATCGGTGATTTTACAGGGATGATTGGTGATCCTACAGGAAAATCCAAAACCCGCAGACAATTAAACAGGGATGAAGTTATAAAAAATGCTTTGACTTACCAGAATCAGATTTTTAAAATTCTGGATAAGGACAAAACTGAAGTCAGATTCAATAGTGAATGGCTGTCAAAGCTTGACTTCACAGCAGTTATGCAGCTTGCTGCGAAATGCACTGTTGCAAGAATGCTTGAAAGAGAGGACTTCAGGAACCGGTTTAAGGAACATGAAAGCATTGGTATTCATGAATTTTTTTATCCGTTGATGCAAGGTTACGATTCTGTAGAGTTGCATGCAGATGTTGAAGTAGGCGGCACTGAACAAAGATTCAACATACTGATGGGCAGAAGCCTTCAAAAGGATTACGGGCAGGAAAGCCAGGCCGCTTTATTCATGCCGATACTTGAAGGAATTGACGGAGTCGAAAAAATGAGTAAAAGTCTTGGCAATTATGTTGGAATAGATGAAGCTCCGGAGCAGATGTTCGGAAAGCTGATGTCTATACCGGATAACCTCATAATCAGATACTTTGAACTTGCAACCGACATTCACCCCGATAGTCTGGAGGTTTTGAGTGAGCAATTAAACCTTGATAAAGTTAATCCCAGGGATGTAAAGCTGAATCTGGCAGCTGAAATAACAAAGCTATACCATGGAGCCGCCGCTGCCAACCGGGCTGTTGACCATTTTACAAAAGTATTTCAGAAACGTGAAATGCCGGAGAGTATACCTGAATTCACAGTATCTGAAGTTTTAAAAGGAGAAACCGATACAGATCTGGTTAAACTGTTGGTTTCAGCCAAGCTTGTATCAAGCAGAAGTGAAGCAAGAAGACTCATCACACAGGGGGGAGTCAAGGTTAACGGAATAAGGCAAACCGGCTTTGCAGGAGTAACGCTTAGGGAGGGGGACATTATTCAGGCAGGAAAGCTCAAGTATATAAAGTTGAAATTTCAGTAACCCTCAGGCTGACAGTTACAAAAATTTGTTAAAGCTTGAAAATTAATTTGTGAGAGGTAAATTTCATATGGATTCAGACGGATATTATTATAAGCCGCTGCGGAAGAAGATTGTTGGAATATCGTCCGCAGCGGCTTGTTATATTTCTCAATATTTTCAAAGGTATTGCACATCAATAGAAATATTATAAGAAAAAAAATAATATTATAGTACAGGTATTTAGGCAGGAATGTAGATGGACAAAATGAAGCGAAAATCGGTATTTTGCTGTATTGCTATTATAGTAGCAGTTTTGGCAGTTATAAATCTGGTATATTATTTGAATTCGTGGAAAAAACTCAATTATAGCTATTTTTACGACGGAATTTATATAGACGGAGTAAAACTTACGGGATTATCCAGGGCTGAAGCACTAAAGCAACTTGAATCGGAGTTTGAAAGGATTTACAAACAGACTTCAATAGATCTGCTTTATGAGGAGAATACCTGGACCATACCCTTAAACAGTATTGATTTTGGTTTTGATTTTGAAACTGCAATTAATAACGCATACCGACTGGGACGGTCAGGCAATTGGTTCAGCCGGATAAAAACAATAAAACAGCTGAAAAAGACACCGGTTAACCTGGTAGTGGGAGCGAGATATGACAGGGCAAAACTAAACAATTATCTCACAAAAATAAAAAAGCAGATTGATTTTTCAGCTTCAAACTCCACATATGATTATAATTGTGGTAAAATAGTATATACGAATGATGTTAGCGGCAGAAGACTTGATATTGAAGCCAATACGAAGTTAATAGAAGGCAGGCTGTTAAACAGGGACTTTAGTGATATTTGTCTGGCCATAGAAATAATTAAACCATTAATTACCGTTGCAGATGTCAAGGAGTTAAGAGTTGTACTGGGGGTTTATACTACCAGATTTAACTCCAGCAATTACAGCAGAGCACACAATATAGAGCTGGCCGGCAAAAAGATTAATAATTATCTACTGCTTCCGGGGGAAGAATTCTCAATGGATTATGCTCTTGGTCCAAGAACCTCTTCGAATGGTTACATGCAAGCCCCGATAATTATGAGAAACCAGTTCGTCTCGGGAACCGGCGGAGGTGTCTGCCAGGTGGCGACAACCCTGTATAATGCAGTTTTGTTATCATACCTGGAGGTTACCAAACGTGTACATCATTCAATTCCGCTTGGCTATGTTCCTCCCGGTCAGGATGCAACAATTTCTGAAGGATACATAGACTTGAAATTTAGGAATAATAGGGATTATACTATTTGTATTGCAACTGAAGTAAACGAAGGTACCGTTACTGTAAAAATTATTGGCAGAAAAAGCGCGGGAGACCCATCAAATACTGTGTTGCGCCCGATTATTATTGAGGAATACAATCCTCCCGAGCCGGAATATGTTATTAATAATAGTCTGTCAAATGACGAAGTACAAATGAGAGTGAAGGAAAGAAAAGGTTTTAAAGTAGTTTTATATAGAGATACCTACAACGGGCAGGGAGCATTAATTAACAGTGAAATTATCAGTCAGGATATATATAAACCGGTGCGTGGACAGCTCGCTGTAAGTAAAAAAACATATGAAGCCCTAAGGAACAATTAAAGGACAATGCTAATTATTTTATAAAATATACTTATGATTAGGGGTATGTCGCAATGAATGATTTACTTTATAACAAAAAAGTTATGTGTCCTGTTTGCAACAGAGAAATAGAAGTAACCAAGGTCAAGACCAAAGGCTGCAAGGTAAAATCCAGAGATACCGATATGTGTGTGCATTATGAAGACTTAAATGTACTTTTTTATGATGTATGGGTTTGTGAAAATTGCGGTTATGCCGCTCTTCAAGACAAATTTGAAGGATTGTTTACCAGAGATATTGCTGCAATAAAGGATACAATTTCAAAGAATTGGGTAAAAAGAAGCTTTACAGGAGAGAGAGATGCAGACAAGGCAATTGAAGCTTTTAAGCTGGCGCTTCTGACCTTGAAGGTAAGAAATGCCAAACCCAGTGAGCTTGCCAAGGTATGTCTCAGAATTGCATGGCTATACAGGGATAAAGATGACCTAAAAAGAGAAACCGAGTTTCTGACCTTTGCATTAAATTCCTACAATGAAGCTTATTCAAAAGAACGGTTCCCTCTGGACAAGCTGGATGAATTTACCTGTATGTACATAATAGCTGAGCTATTCAGAAGAGTGGGCAAGCTGGATGAATCCATACAATGGTTCAGCCGTATAGTGGCATCACCGCAAGCCCGAAGCAATCCCAAATTAATAGATATGGCACGCGACCAGTATCAGCTTGCAAAAGACCAGCTGCAGGAAGCGAATGCTTAAAGGAGATATGTTGTTATAATGGAGGCCGGTAAAGTACCGAATGAAGTTTTAGATAAAATTGTTCTCAGCAAAATAAATAAAATCAGAAAAGATATAATCCTCAGACCGGGAATAGGTGAGGATTGCGCAGCAATTGACTTCGACAGCTATGCTTGTATTCTGTCAACCGACCCCATTACCGGCGCGGCAAATGATATAGGACAGCTTGCCGTGCATATTTCCTGCAATGACATAGCTTCCTGCGGGGTAGCACCGTTAGGTCTGATGGTTACAATCCTATGTCCTGTAGGCACCAGCGAAGCAGAACTTGGAAGGGTCATGGAACAGCTGTCCGGAACTGCCGCAGGTCTAAACGTTGAAATTATCGGCGGGCATACTGAAGTGACTGCCGCAGTTAACAAAATAGTTATTTCCTGTACATGTATCGGGAAAGCACCAAAGCACAGAGTGGTATCCACCAGAGGTGCAAAGCCTGGTGACAGTGTCATTATTACCAAGAGTGCAGGCCTTGAGGGTACTGCAATAATTGCCAGGGACCTGGAACACAAGATATCTGATAAATTGTCCCGGGAGCAGCTTGAACAGGCTAAAAGTTTTATAAATTCCATAAGTGTTGTTCGGGAGGGTGTAATTGCAGGAGAGTTCGGGGTATCTTCCATGCATGATATAACCGAAGGCGGCGTACTTGGTGCGGCCTGGGAGATTGCAGAAGCATCGGGCACCGGTATCACCATTGACAGGGACAAAATACCGGTTGAAGCTGTAACAGCACTGATCTGCGAGTCACTTGGACTGGATGTGCTAAAGCTCATATCCTCCGGCTGTATGCTGATAACCTGTAAACAGGGTGAAGAGCTTTGCCGCCTGCTTGAAGAAAATAACATCAAGGCTACCATTATTGGCTCAGTTACAGCCGATAAAGATGATAAATTATTAATCAGTAAAAAGGAAGGTTCCATTAAGCACATTGAATCTCCTGGAGCCGATGAACTATACAAAGTAATATGATATTGTACAGAATACCAGTACTATACGGGTATTCTGTTATTTATATTAAATATTTATATTAAATTGTGGCTGGTTTAAATTAAATAGCAGGGTTGCAATTAAAATTGAAGGCATTGAATTTACATTTGTATAAATATGTAGTTTTATAAAAACTTTTGCATATTTCATGCAGAATTAATTGACATACCTTATTCAATTTTATTATAATTTTAATGAGAGTCTTTCCTGGGAATACAAATATATTCTCCTGAAAGACTTTTGAAGAATAAACTAATTTGTCAATGTAGCTTTGACAGGAGTGGAGGTAAACTTTGTACAATATTGATACAATAAAAAAAATGGACCCTCAGGTGGCTGAGGCTATAGAACTTGAAGTAAACAGGCAGAGGAACAAGATCGAGTTGATTGCTTCCGAAAATTTTGTAAGTGATGCGGTTATGGAAGCACTTGGAACTCCTTTAACTAACAAATATGCAGAAGGCTACCCGGGGAAAAGATATTACGGTGGCTGCGAGCATGTTGATATAATTGAACAATTGGCCATAGACAGAGCAAAGGAAATTTTCGGTGCAGAGCATGCAAATGTTCAGCCCCATTCAGGAGCCCAGGCAAATTCAGCTGTTTATTTTGCCTTTCTGAATCCAGGTGATACCATTTTGGGAATGAATCTGGCTCACGGCGGCCATTTAAGCCATGGAAGCCCTGTCAATATATCGGGTAAATACTACAAGGTTGTACCATATGGCGTGAGGGAAGACAACTGCTATATTGACTATGAGGAATTAAGAAATATTGCAAAAGCAAATTCACCTAAAATCATCGTAGCCGGTGCCAGTGCATATTCAAGAATATTGGATTTCAAGGCTTTCAGAGAAATAGCCGATGAAGTAGGCGCAATTTTAATGGTGGACATGGCTCATATAGCCGGTTTGGTTGCAGCAGGCGTTCATCCTAGTCCGGTTCCATATGCCGACATCGTAACTACAACCACCCACAAGACCTTGAGAGGACCAAGAGGCGGTATGATCCTCTGCAAGCAGGAATATGCCAAGAAGATAGACAGTGCGGTTTTCCCTGGAAACCAGGGCGGTCCTCTGATGCATGTAATAGCTGCAAAAGCTGTCAGCTTTAAGGAAGCACTTTCCGATGAATTTAAGACATATCAGAAAAATATAGTTAAAAATGCAAAGGTATTATCAGAAGCTCTCATGAATAAAGGCTTCAAGCTGGTTTCAGACGGTACCGACAATCACCTCATGCTGGTTAACCTGACAAACATGAATATTACAGGTAAGGAAGCGCAGCATAAGCTGGATGAAGTATTTATTACCTGTAATAAGAACGGAATTCCTTTTGATACACAGAGTCCGTTCATCACAAGCGGTATCAGGCTTGGAACCCCGGCAGTTACAGCCAGAGGCATGAAGGAAGAAGATATGAGGGAGATTGCAGAGCTCATATACCTTACAATTACTGATTTTGAAAACTCACAGAACAGTATCCGCCGCAGAGTTCAGACTCTCTGCGGCAAGTATCCTTTATACGCATGATAAGTGGCCTTGAATAAATATTATTAAATAACTTTTTATTGAATAACTTAGGGATATTTCTTCAAGAATATTCTTAAGTTATTCTTATATATATTTACCGGCCAGGAGAATTGTTTGTGAGATTCTTATGAAATTATAGAAAGCGGAGATTGACTATGGATATTAAATTAGGTTTTGTTGGAACGGGAAACATGGGTTCGGCTCTGATAAAAAGTCTTGTAAAGGCAAACTTTTTACCGGCAGAGAGAATATCCATGTTTGACGTTGATAAGAATAAACTGATGCAGCTTAAAAATGAAACCGGAATAAACTATTTCGGTACTGCAAAGGAGTTGGTTCAATGGTCGGATATAATAGTTCTGGCTGTAAAACCCAACATTCTGAAAAGTGTTCTGGAGGAGCTGAAGCCTGTTATTGACGACAAAAAGGTAATAGTTTCCTTTGCGGTGGGTATTCCTATCAGCTTCTATGAAGATATAATCGGAACAGATAAAAAGATAGTACGTTCCATGCCCAACACTCCTGCAATGGTTGGGGAGGGCATGACACTGATCTGTCAGAATCAAAACGTGACTGAGCTGGAATTTGCCATTGTAAAGCAGATGTTTGACTGTGCGGGCAAATGTGAATTTCTAAACGAAAAACTCATGAGCGAGGTCACAGCACTTACCGGCAGCAGCCCTGCATACGTATTCATGTTTATCGAAGCCATGGCCGACGGTGCCGTACTTTCGGGAATACCCAGGGACATGGCTTACAGACTTGCTGCTCAGGCCGTACTTGGCTCTGCAAAAATGGTACTGGAAACAGGGCTGCATCCCGGCATATTAAAGGATCAGGTTTGTTCCCCCGGAGGAACAACTATTGAGGCGGTAAGCGCACTTGAAAAGAATGGCTTCAGGTACACAGTTATGGATGCCATGAATGAGTGTACAAAAAAAGCTAAGCTTATAGGTGAGGTATATAATAAAAAATAACTGTATAGATAAAAACTCAAATCTGGTTAATCAGTTTATCCGGATTTGAGTTGAGATAGTTTTATAACAACAAATATCTTTATTCATCCACTTTAGTTACTGCAGACGCAGAGGAGCCAAAATCCGCAAGCGGGTTTTTACTGACTGCATCCCTGAGCTGCTGTTGATCAAGATGAGTATAAATTTCTGTAGTGGCAATACTTTGATGGCCCAGAAGCTCCTGGAGAGCTCTGATATCAACGTTGCCGTACTTATACATAAGAGTTGCGGCCGTATGTCTGAGTTTGTGGGTAGAATACCTTTGAGGGTCAAGCCCGGCTTCCTTTATGTATTTTTTTACGATTTTCTGAACCGATTCTTTACTTATACGTTGCTTATGCCCGCTGATAAACAGGGCATTCCTATCCCTGATACCGTTGACAGGCCGCACTTTCATGTATTCGTCAATAGCCTGTACACATGCATTATTAAGTGGAATACTGCGTTCCTTGTCTCCTTTGCCGATCACGGTCAAGGTATTATTTTTTATACTGCCGAGATTTATTCCGACAAGCTCGGATAAACGTATTCCACAATTGAGGAATATAGTCAGAATAGCATAATCACGTACCGAATTGGGACCTTCCGCTGCTGATACTGAGGTTAGCAGCTTTTTACTCTCTTCAACATTTAAATATCTTGGCAATCTCTTTATTATTTTAGGAGATTCCAGCTCACCGGTGGGATTGGTATCAAGAAGTTTTGCCTTGGTAGTAAGGTAGTTGAAAAAGGTTTTCAAGCTTGCAACCTTCCTTGCCCGGGCATGAGAGGTATTGTCGCGGTTATTGCTTACGAAGGACATATAGGAATACAAATCACTTAGGGTAACTGTACGCAGCAGCTCGGCATCAACATCCTGAATACTGATATCATCAAATTCCGCTTTTTTATCTGCCAGGTTTCTATGCAGTTTAAGGAACCGGAAAAAGACTCTCAAGTCGTAAAAATAAACCTGCACGGTATTAATAGACTTTCCCTTAATAGTCTGAAGGTAATTTAGAAAATCTTTCAAAATATCTGGCATCTCATAATCTGTTAAACTTTTCATCTATAAAACCTCAAAATATCTTAATATATTATAAAAATTGTAATAAATATATAGTATTTTCTTCCAAACTTGACGTATATTGTTTATATATTTGACCATATTTTACTAATTTTGTTAATAAACTATTGCCTAATTACTTTTATATTGTTATTATTTATAGGTCAAATATATAAAAATAAATTATAAAAGTGTATTAATTTATTATTTAATTATACCATCAATTTCCTTATAAAATAAATAGCTTGGTTCAATCTTCATAAAAAACGTAGATGTATGATATAATCAGTAAGGTTTATATTATAAATTTGGAAAGGATTATCGATGAAGGACTTAGTCATAATTAAGAAAAAAATTAACAGGTTGCGTCAGGAAATAAACAAGAGGATTGCAGCCGGTGATGATCTTAGCGGCAAAGATATCCTGACACTCAGCGAACATCTGGACATGCTCATAAATCAGTGGTATAAACTTGTCAATCTTCAGAGGTAGGATATTATTACTCTGATTAGCATTAACAATCCTCTTCGTATAAATTTTTACAGGAGAAATTATAGTCAATAAAGAATTTATCATCAAATTTCCCGACAGGCTCAGGTCCTCTCATTATATGCCTTTCGATCTGCAGTACCCCGTCAGGGTCAGCTTTGACTCTCCAGTCCACCATCATTATTTTTCCATCAATAATTTCAATTCCGGTTATCCCTTTTGAGTGAATGCAGCAACCGGTATTAAAGTAAGGAAGTTCCTGTTCCTTCGGAAATTTCTGTCTGTGCGTATGACCGCAGATAAGCATGGTTTTATGCCTTAGAATCCATTTTTTATAGGTTCTTTCTATTTTATGTCTTTTAAAATGATTCCTGGCAGGACTTGAAGGATTTTGAAAACCCACAACATGCATAAACCTCCAGAAGTATCTGAGTAAAAACATATTAATAACCCATAGCTGATCATTCATCAGATCACCCTGATGCCCATGAACAATCAGTATCTCCTGTCCGGTGGCTTTTTCTTTGAGTATCAGAGCCTCTATAGGAGTCAATCCAACGAAAAGGTCATGTATGTCCTGGGTATAATCATCATAAAATTTGTAAAAATTATTGCGAACGTATTCTTTATTTTTTAAATAGATATTATGATTTCCATATAGCATGATTAGTTTTTTATGGTCATGCAGCTTTTTTAGTACTGAAAAAACATCACTATGAGCCAATCTGATATGTTTAAATTTGGGGTATTCCCAAAGTTCATCTCCGTCTCCCACCTCAACATAGACGTAATCATTTTCATAATAATACTCCAGTGCCCGTAAGAGTATATTCTGGTTTCTGCTGAATTCATCAGATACACTGTCGTCGCCTCGATGGCAGTCACTGAAAAAAATATATTTGGAGTTTTTATCAAAATACTCGACTTTTGCATTTTTATATGCTTTCATTAGTTTTTTATCTGTGAACATTTTTCCTCCCAAAATAAATGTAATTAAACAAGAGCTATTCAGGAAAATCTTATACAATATTATTTGTAACTTTATTTCAATAATACCTCATGAATTAGCATTTATACTTCATTTTTTAAGGCACAATATTACTGGTTATCAAAGTAGGGGAATTAACAGAGCTCAAATTAAAAAAAATAATATTTAACAAAAAATTTTTTAAAAAAATATTGTTAAATTATAACATTAATGGTAATATGTTATTAAGTTATTTTGTTTATTTTTGACAGTATTAAATGAATAAAAGAATATTAAAACCAACTTAAGCCATTTAATTTTGTTTATTTACTGACTTAATAACATTTTTTTTGACAGCCAGGTATTGACTTTATAATTTTCTATTTAACGGCTATGTATAAGCTTAATGATTTCTATTTGGCAGCTATGTATTGACTTAACAAATTTCTATTAACAGCTATGTATTGACTTAACGACTTTCTATTTAACAGCTATGTATAGGCTTAATGATTTTCTATTTGGCAGCTTTGTATTGATTTGATGACATTCCATTTGACAACTAGTACCGGCTTAGGATTTTCGCCAACTCCCAAGTTTCATACAAAAGAGTAAAACTTAAAATCAATAAACTATTGTTGTGAAAACTATGTGATATGTACTTCACAAATTTTATCACCAAGCGGGTGGGTACAGACACAATTAGTTTTCTATCGGTTTATAACTTAAAAGCGCGCGTTTACTATATTATTCAGAACGAATTATCACAACTTTTTGTACTGCAAAAAAGTAAACTGCTTTTTTATTGCGCTCAAATCGCCAATATCAATAATTATCAGGATTTCAAGCTTGTGGGTTATCAATTGCTTATAGGATAGTTATTTAATTTTTTCAAAGCTACAATGAAAAACCAATTAGCCAATAAGTATTAAGGAGGTGGAATATTTATTCCGTTTACAATCAGCAAATCAATAAAAGCTGATACTAGCGGGTTATTAATAACGGCAGGTTGGGTTTCATGTAAATAAAAAAAATGGAGGTTTACAAATGCGTAGAAAGTCTTTATCTTTATTATTGGTACTGGTAATGCTGATAACATTACTAGGTTCCCAACTCACTGCTTTTGCAGCAGA
This sequence comes from Bacillota bacterium, assembly GCA_023392075.1. Taxonomy (GTDB): domain Bacteria; phylum Bacillota; class Clostridia; order Acetivibrionales; family DSM-1351; genus Ruminiclostridium. Next base: position 16,134 of record JAEVZU010000147.1, read on the forward strand.
CTCAGGTATTTCGGTCCAGTTCAATAATGGAAATGCATCACCATCATCAAATTCGATATATGCAAAATTTAAAGTAACGAATAATACTGGCTCACCATTAAATCTTGCTGACCTTAAACTAAGATATTACTATACAATTGATGAGGAGAAACAGCAGAATTTCTGGTGTGACCATGCTGGAATGATGAGTGGAAATAGCTATGTCGATGTTACAAAAAAAGTAACAGGAACATTTGTTAAAATGAGTCAATCCACAAGCACGGCAGATTATTATCTTGATGTTGGATTCGCCAGCGATGCAGGGACCCTGGCAGCCGGATCATATATTGAGGTCCAGACCAGAGTGGCGAGAGCCGACTGGAGTAATTACAACCAATCAAATGACTACTCGTATAAAGCATCAGGTACGTATGTAGACTGGAATCAGGTTACTGCCTATAAGAGCGGTGTTCTTGTGTATGGTATAGAACCTGTACCCTCTACCAACAATCCTACTATCAATCCTACAGCAACTTCCTTCTCACAGGGAAATGCATCCGATATAACTGTAACCCTGACTCCTAACGGCAATACCTTCAGAGGAATTACCGGCCTGACTCAGGGGACAGATTATACAGTATCCGGTAATACGGTAGTAATTTCAAAGAATTATCTCAACACTCTTTCCGCAGGTTCAAAAGCACTTACTTTTGATTTCGGTGTTTCAGCAAATCCTGTATTGGCAATTACTGTGATTTCAGGCGGCGGAAACAGTCTGAAAGTAGCAGTCGGAACGGCAACAGGTAAAGCAGGCGATACCGTTACCATACCTGTTACCTTTACAGATGTTACTAAAGTTAATAATGTTGGAACCTGTAACTTCTATTTAGGATATGATACAAGTCTCCTGGAAGCTGTATCTGTAGAAGCAGGTTCTATCGTTACCAATGCGGCCACTAATTTCTCAAGTAATATCAATAACGGAACTATCAGCTTTGTATTCCTTGACAACACCATAGGAAACGAGCTGATTAAGACTGACGGTGTGTTCGCAAATATTAAATTTACTTTAAAGAGCACATCAACACAGGTCACCACACCAGTAACCCATAAGACAGGCGGAGCTTTTGGTGACGGTGCAATGGCTAAGATAGCAAATG
>JAEVZU010000160.1 GCA_023392075.1 Bacillota bacterium
TCCCATGGCGGCACACAAAAAAGCATCTATGCAATACTTTTTCATTTTCTTTCTGCGCCTACCATCTGAAATAACTTTTTAAAAAGTTTAAGGAATCCAAAGCATCTTTTTCGAAGTCATTTGTATAAGCTTCAACACTGATTCTTGCATCGTAGTTTATTTTTTTCAGAGCTTCAATAAAAAATTGATAACTGTCTTCTTCAAGCTGCTTTGGGAAGACCCTGTCAAAGGTATTTGCTATGTGTACGTGTTTTATATAATCCTCTGTTTCCAGTATTACAGAGGGGTCTTCCTGCTGGTGCCTCAAGTGAAAAAAGTCCACCAACAGCTTAATATTCGGGTGTTTTACACTTTTAGCCAGCCTCAAACCTTCCCTGACCGAATTTATTATGTTGCATTCCTGGCGTCTCAAGGGTTCAATCAGGACGGTAATATTGTATTTCATGGAAACAGTTCCAATATAACGGGTTATGGCCACCAGACGGTCCCAGGCACCAGTTCTGCCCAAACTCTCCGGAACCGTTCGGGAAGGTCCGCTCCCAAAAACCACATATTGCACACCCAGCCTTTGTACCCTGGAAAATGCATGATTCAAATACCCGCCAATTTGTTTATCACTTGTCTCAGATGAAAAGAGTTTAATTTCCGGGGGAAATAAAATGTTGCATACCTCACATTGAATTTCCGATTCCTTCAAGTTTTGTTCTACTGCTCTGAAATCCTGCTCATTGAGCTGTGCCATCGGAGCCAGTGGAAGTTCAATATAGTCGTATCCCAACTGCTTTATGACCGGAGCTGTAAAATCTCCCACACCGGTTTGTACCAGCATATTGCCGCAACAGCCAAACTTCATTTTCATCCCCCATTCCATTATTATTGATCGTTTGGTTTCCGCAGGCAGCCAAACAAAAGGATAAATTCCTTTATAAGCTTTGTAAGCTCTAAACGCATATCCTTTGAGAAATCCAGCCACACATTGTATTCGGATTGTTTTGTTCTGAAAAAGTCAAGTGTACAATCTGAAAGTGCGGTGTAAATATTTACCTTTTTGATTCCTGTTTTTACAGCCCTCACAAAATCGCTCTCAGAGATTCCCGAGCCGCCGTGAAGTACCAGGTCGCAGGCTGCGGCAGTTCTTATTTTTTCCAGCCTGTCAAAGTCAAGCTTTGGAGTGCCCTTGTAGTGACCATGCAGATTTCCTATTGCTACGGCAAGTGCATCTGCTTTTGTACGCTCCGCAAAGTCGGCAGCCTGCTCTGGTTTGGTCATAAGTGAACTGTCTATTGCTCCATTGGCCGCATTTCCCACGTATCCAAGTTCCCCTTCAACTGAAACCCCCATTGCATGGGCGATTTTTACTATTTCAGCTGTCTGCTTTACGTTTTCTTCATACTCCAGTGCAGAACCGTCAAACATGACCGAGGTAAAACCTCTTCTTAAAACTTTCATGACCATATCAAAGTTTTTTCCGTGATCCAGATGAACAACAATCGGTACCGAGGCATTCCGGGCCAATTCAACGCAAAGATTTGACATCATATCTATATCATAGAATTGGAAAAATCTTTCAGGCATGCCGATGATTGCAGGCATATTTGCTTCTTCTGCAGCCTGTACTATCGCTGCGGCATATTCGGCTGTTACTACATTGAACATACCTATACCGCATTCTTTTTGTCCCGCGAAGTCCAGTGCTTGTTTTAATGTACATAAAGACATAGTGTGCTCCTTGTTTTTTAAAATTTTGTATACATGTATACATATATGATTAAAGCAGTACCACTCCTGTTACCAGGTTTGTATAAACCTGATACTGACAGCTGTAAATGCTACATGCTTAATCTGCTTTTTCAGTTATAATTCTTTAAAATAACAATGTCAGGATAGAGTGTGCTTTTGCGTTAAAATCCGCAATTTTCCCTTCGATTCTCAGTGTAAAATCCTGGTCGGCATCATTTTTATTCATAATTATTGCAACCTTTTGCCCGTCGGGATTTTCAAAGGCTATGGCCTCTATATCCGGAGTATATGTACTCAGGCCTATTCTTCTGGCACCTCTCTTTACAAATTTACTGAAATGACCCATATAATAATATGCTGCTCCATAGGTTATTTCACCTGTCCGGGTATCTGCCATAATGGGTGAATTTCCAAACCAGTAAACACCTTTGTCACCCATTGCTATCTGCTTTTCCCGCCAGTGACTCGGACCGGTATTCTCATCCAGAAGCAGATTCCAGTCAGTCCAGGCACAGGACCAATTGTTAAAGTTTCCGATTATATCATGTGCATATCTTTCCCCCGACAGCCAGGGATTCTCAAGGTTCTGCCTGGTACAGGCCTCTGTTCCGTAAATATGTTTGCCAGGGAATAATTCATGCGTTATGTTAAGAGCCTCAAAATGATCGCCTGAGTAATAATGTACTCCTATACCGTCAATATATTCTGCTGCTGCCGGATCTCCAAAAGTAATCTGCGAGCGCTCTACAATTCTTTCCTTATTGTGATCCCAAATAATTATTTTAATATCACCAAGTCCATTTTCCCTTAAAATCGGACCGAGATAATCCCTGACAAAATCCCTTTCCTCTTCTGCGGTGTATACGCAGGATTCCCATGGCTGTACCGCCTTAGCTTCATTTTGTACTGTAATACCCCATATATCTATATTCTGGTTTTGATACTCCTTGATATATTTTGCAATATATCCGGCCCAAACCCCGCAGCATTCCTTTTTAAGTTTTCCGCCGTTGATCATTTCCTGGTTGGTTTTCATCCACGCCGGAGGACTCCACGGACTGGCGAATAATTTCATGTCAGGGGCAATTGCAAAAGCATCCCTGATCATTGGAATCAAGCTTTTAGTATCACGTTCTATAGAAAAATTTTTTAACTCCAAATCTCCTTCAACATCGTCATATGTATATTCTTCCAATGCATAATCACAGCTGTTGATATGTGTACGGCAAAAATTATAGCCGATTCCCTTAACCTTATGGAAATAAGCAGTCAGGATTTGTTTACGCTGTTTTGGTGTCAGTTTGTCCAGGGTGGTACAGGAAGCTTCAGTAAATGCTCCTCCAAAGCCTTCTATTGCCTGATATTTAACATCACCGTATATGTTTATCAATTTGTTTTCCTGCTCAAGTGCATCAATTCTGAACTTTTTTGTACCTTTATCACTCAGCCTGTCCTCTGTATCCTTACAGGTTTCTATTACTCTTATCAAGCTCTTCATATTAACCTCCTAAGCCATGTTATGGCTTTGAGCCGCATAGCGGCCACAAAACTGTAATGAAATCTCTTTCTTCCTCATCCGCTATGCTGCTATGATTCATACCGGACAAACTCCTATATATCCGGGAGTTTGTCCGGTATGGCATTGGATACTACTTGTTTTCCGCTATAAATTTATCTATTTGTGCCTGAAGTTCGGCAAGAACCTTGTCATTGCCGGCTGCCTTCATCTGTTTCTGTGTTGTGTCCAAACCCTTTACAGGATCAACATAACCCAGCTCAAGAGGGTTGAAATACTGCTCCATAACATTTTGTACGGCTGCATATTCATTCTTGATCTTTTCAGTGTCCATATAATATGATCTGAATTTATTGGGTACTGCCGTGTCATGATATTCCTTCTGAACCTGGGCAAGTGTTTCGGGTGATCCAACTTTGTTCAGATCGAAATCTCTCATTTGCATGCCCCAGAAACCATTCTGGAATGCAAACTTTGTGGAATCTACAGATTCAATTGTGTTGTCTTCATGAATCTTGTAGTTTACACCTTCGATACCGTAGTTGAGGAGGTTGTAGTAAGTTTTGTCGGATTTGATTTTATCCAGAAGCATCAGGGCACGTTCCGTATTATTTGAAGAAGTAGGTACCGCCATAGCATCCTGCATATGTGAAAGTACTTCTATAGGCTTAACAAAGTTATAGAAATTGAAATCCCATTTTGTATCAATGTTACTGCTTACCCAGACTTCAAGATTCTTTATTCTCGATGCAGCAGTTCCGTTGTTCATCTTTTCGGTATCCTTGTTTGCCAGAGCGGACTTGGACCAGCTGCCTGCATCACCCCACTCCTTCATCTTGGCAAGGAATTCAGGCATGCCATCCCAGTCGGTCTTTGAGAAAACCTTTGGATGCTCTTCCTTGGGATCAAGCCAGTATATGCTGCCTGAATTTCCTGTTAAAGGATACAGACCCTTGCTTAACATATAAATGTCATCTATTTCACTACCGGTTGAAGTGAAGAAGGTTGGATCCATACCTTTTTCATTCTTTGCAACAGCTTTGAGGAAATCACCGTACTGGTCAAAGGTATCGATGGATTTCATACCATACTTGTCCATCAAGTCTTTTCTGACAACCGGTCCATATGCATTGTAGCTTTCCTTTGTTCCTGCTACAGCATAAACATGTCCGTTAACAGTTGCCTGTTTCATTGCTTCTTCGCTGATGGTTTTGTAGCTTTCAGGGCAGTATACCGGAAGCAAATCTTCAATGGCCTTAAAGGCTCCCTTCTGTGCCTGATAGTAATAGTTCATCCAGGTAGCGGTGTAGATAAGGTCAATTGGTTCACCTGCCGAAAGTATCAGCGGGTATTTGGTTTTGTATTCACCCCAGTTGAGATAGTTTACCTGCAATGTTGCATTTAAATCAGCCTGTGACTTTTTGTTGAATTCCTTCATGACATTTTCAAAATCCGGAGATTGGTTGCCTATTATGTACATAACCACCTCCGCAGACTCAGATATATCCAATTTATTCTGAGCAGATGAACTGTCACTGGAAACCGTACTTGTTTCCGACGCTCCCGACGGTTTGTCACCCTGGCTGCCGCAGCCGCCGAAAACCATTGCTGCAGCCAGTACCGGCACCAGTAAGGAATAGAGCTTTCTTTTCATACTTTTTCCTCCCAAAAATATAATTTGGTATTTATTTTTAACCATGCTGCAGATATCATCCCTTTACTGCACCAATGGTAATACCCTTGACAAAATACTTCTGAACAAATGGATATACCAGCAGCACAGGTCCTGTTGCAATAACCGCCATAGCCATTTTTAATGATTGTGCAGGCATATTCGATATCTCAATACCCGATGACGAGGATATCCTCGAAATTGCCTCGGTCGCAGATAGCATATTATACAGCATGTACTGCAACGGATACATTTTATAATCTGAAATATACAGCATAGCATTGTACCAGTCATTCCAATAACCCAACAGGATAAACAATCCGATGGTAGTCAGACCCGACTTGCTCAACGGTAGTATTAACTTAACATAAATAAGAAATTCTCCGGCACCGTCAATTTTAGCAGATTCGATAATGGATGAAGGTATTGAGGTCATAAAACTTCTCATAATCAGCAAATAGAACACATTTATAAGCAGCGGCAGTATTAAGGCCAAATAATTATCCTTCAGGTTCAGATATTTTACAAAGAAAATATATATTGTTAGTGTTCCGCCGTTAAAAAGCGTGGTGAAGTAGAAGAAGAAGGAAAAACCGTTACGGTACTTGAAGTCCTGTCTGCTAAGTACATATGCTGTCATGCTTGTAACAAGCAGGCTGAAAAATGTTCCGGCTGCAGTTACAAATATAGTTACGCCGTAGGCACGTACTATTTCACCCGGGTTTCTGAAAAGCAGGTCATAAGCATTTGTGGAAAATTCTCTGGGAATAATGCCATAACCGTATTGCGCTATTGATTGCTCTGCGGTAAAGGAACCCGATACCAGCATGATAAAAGGGAATATGCAAAGCAGTGCTAAAACCGATAATATTGAGTAACCGATTATGTTAAATATTATTGTAGATTTAGCCATCCGGATTCTATTATTTGCTAATGTAGAATAACTCATTTATAAAACTCCTTTGATGTTTTTTATTCTTGGGAATAAGTTTAGAACAGTGCATATTCTTTATTCACCCTTTTTACAATTCCGTTAACCGCTAAAATGATTATTAAACAAAGTATTGACTGGTAGAAGGAAACTGCGGCAGTCATTCCCATATCACTGCTGGTAAGCAGAGACCTGAACACAAAAGTATCGATAACATCGGTAGTATTATACAGCTGTCCGTTATTGCCGACGATCTGGTAAAACATTTGAAAATCCCCGCGCAGGATGCGGCCTACATTCAATAACAGCATTACAATGATTGTGGGCATGATGCTTGGAAAAGTGATGCTTCTGATTTTTTGAAAAATGTTGGCTCCGTCGATATCAGCTGCTTCATAACATTCGGCATCAATGTTTGTTATGGCTGCCATATAGATTATAGAGTTATAACCCACCCATTTCCAGGAATTAAAAATCATTATAATCCATACCCATGCTGATGGTATGCTGTACATGTTGATTGGTTCCATATTAAAGAATTTTAAAATTGAATTAAAGGTCCCCGTCTCATAGTTGAATATATTATAAACAAACGTTCCGACGATAACCCATGAAATAAAATACGGAAGAAAAATCAGGGACTGGCATATTTTTTTATAGGTTCTTCCAAATATTTCGGTGATAAAAATTGCAACAAGCATGGATAAGAACTGGGATGTTATCAGATTTATCAAATTATAAAATATAGTATTAAAGGTCACTCTTGCACCCGTTCCCGATAAAAAGAAATATTTAAAATTCTCAAGCCCTGCCCAGGGACTTCCAAAAACCCCTAAATCATATCTGAAATTTTTAAAAGCTAAAACCAGGCCGCTCATTGGAATGTAAGAAAGAATTATTGTTAATAGGACTGCCGGGGCAATCATAATAAAGAGTGCCTTGTTTTTATTGAATTCATTTAGGAATTGATGATTTTTCATTATACCTACCCTTTCCGGTTCTTGATTAGTTGTTTTCATTTGATGTGCTTTGTTCTCATTGTGATAAATTATAAAACATGAAATTTGATAATTTAATACGACAAAACTACTGTTTTAAGGAAAAATCTAAGATATATTTTCACGTGGCCTAAAGACATATTGCGTTATAATTATTAGTATGTTAATCTAACAATAACGCTATTTGAAGAGTGTTTAGCATTTCATATCATCTTGTTTCGGGGATAATTAATTTGTTTTCATTTTATAAATTGCATATTGAAATTTATTTAATATCTGTTATTATCTTTTAGTCAAGCCGTTGCATGCATATTGCCAACCGGCTTGCTAACACATGGGGGTGCGGGGTCTGTGAAGGTTTTAATAGTTGATGATGAAATAAGCACTAGAAACGGTTTAAAAAAATACATTCATTGGGATATGCTGGGTATTGATGAAATACAGGATGTCGGAAATGCATTTGATGCCATAGACCTGTCCAAGACATACCAGCCCGATATAATTTTGTCTGATATTTGCATGCCGGGTATGGATGGAATACAATTATGCCGGCAGCTGCGCCAATATCAGCCCAACTGCCGTATAATTTTCCTGAGCGGCTATTCGGAAAAGGAATACTTAAAAGCTGCCATAGCACTGTCTGCGGTAAGTTATGTGGAAAAGCCCATTGAAATACCAGAGGTTGAACATGCGATCAAAGCAGCGGTTGATCAATGCCTGCAGGAACAAAATCAAAAACGTGAATTCGAGAATATAAATCAAACTCTGATAAATAGCCTGTCACTGATAAAAAACAGAGTTGTTTCCACATTGATATCCTCCCGCAATACCGATGCAGTTGCCCATGACCTGAAACTGCTGGATAATTTGTTTCAGAAAAAAGAAAACTTTTATCTTGTAGTCATCTTCAAACTGCAAAATGAATCGGCTGATTGGCAGCAAGAGGATTCAAATATAAAAAATAATTTGACCGGGGTTCTTTCTCCCTTTGAGCACATTATCACATACAAGGACAGCCGTCATCTCCTTTCAATAATATCCGGCGCTAATGCTGCCGATCTGGGGAGCCATGGTAAAGTAATTTATGCAATCAGGCAGGCCTTTACATCAAAAAGCATTGATCCTGAAGGAATGTACTGTGCCATTGGTCAGCCTGAAAGAGGCCTGAATCATGTAATCGACTCATATCAAAAAGCAGTGATTGCATTGCAGAAGCTTTTTTTTCATGGTTATGGAAATGTAGTTGAATACAGCGACGCTTACAGTGATAATTCCCTTTCAAATACATTTTTGTATGAAGAGTTTACAAAGTCCTTTGATAATCATGATAAAGCCCTGACAACAAGTATTGTCAACAAAATATATAATTTCTTCAAAACCCAGGATAATGTCCTGATCAACAATATTAAACATATATACCTGCAAATGATATATCAGCTCATGCACTCTGCCGATAAATTTCACGGCCAGCTGGACTTTACCGTCGATGTACCCAGTGATTATATCTGGGAGAAGGTGTCTTCCATGGATACTTTGCAGGAGCTGCATGATTTCCTCATGGAAAAGGTAGATCTGGTTTTTAACTATTTTCAGGATTTGAACAGCAATCACGCAACAATACTGGATGTTGCCTATCATGTACAGCAAAATTATTCCGATGTGAATCTCTCGGTACCCTGGCTGGCAGAGAAAGTATACCTGTCACCCACATATTTGTCCAATCTGTTTAAAAAAGAGACCGGCAAAACTATTGGCCAGTACATTACTGCAGTGAGAATAGAGCGCTCAAAAGCATTTCTGAGGGATAAACAGTTTAAGTTGTATCATATTGCCGAAAGTGTCGGTTATCAGGATCCGAATTATTACGCCAAGATGTTTAAAAAGCTGATTGGAATTACACCTTCTGAATTCAGGGAGAAAGGCCTATGATGAATTTTCCTTTAAAAAAGCTGTACCATAAATATATGAGCCGTTCAATGCGCACCAAACTTATGTTATCCTTCTCCACCCTTATTTTCATTTCAATAATGACGGTCCTTGTAGTGGTATATTTTTATGTATCAAGAGATTACACGCAGCAGATACAGTATTCGGCCGACAAATCCTTTTCCCAGGCCTATGATTTTATTGATAAAAAACTAGAAGCCCTTATGTACACGGCCGATGTTGTTTATTCCAATGATTCGGTCCAGTCCATATTGAGCAAGGACCTTTACAGCTATAGATACGATTACCAGCAGCAGCATCTGGATATGCTGGCTCTGGAAAAGCTTTTAAACTCCCTCAGTTATTCCAAGGATGCCTATCTTGCAAGCTTATACGTTGACGACAGTCTTATGTATTCCAGGCAGAATCTGTTCTTTTTCTCAAACAAACTTCTGGAACAAAATGAACAATATAAAAAATGGTTTGATTCCAGCGAAATGAGAATCTGGCTTCCGCCCGAGAAGATCAGACTGCCCGATCAGCAGTCGCCTGTCACACTTATCAGCCTGCTGAGAAAAATAAACAGCATATACGGAGGGAATAACACTATCGGCATCGAGCGTATCAGTATGAAAGCCGATGACATCAATGCGATTATTCAAAAGGCCAATATTACACAAAACGGCGTAGTATACATCCAAAATTCAAATAATCAGATGATAAATACGCTGAAAGGAAATGCCTTTGAAAAACTTGATCTGGGACGTAATCAGCTGCCCAACCGGGAAATGAAATGGGAAAAGCTCACAAGAAACGGAAAATCCTTTTTGGTAAATTCCCGCCGTTTTCATGATTCGGATTGGACCATGATAGCTGTAATCCCCTTTTCAGAAATTTTATCCTTGAGCAACAGGCTGGGTGTTATTATAATGCTGCTGCTGCTGGTCAGTATAGCTGTAACCTATAGTGTTGCCTATCTGTTTGCACGTTCCATGACCAAAGGTCTGAGTATACTCTCCAGACAGATGGAAAATGTCCAGAATGGTATTCTTGATAATACAATAACTACAAAGAAAAAGGATGAAATCGGCAAACTGATAAATAGCTTTAATTACCTGGTAAACCGGATAAAACAGCATTCAAAGGAACAGTACGAAAGCGGTAAGGCAATTAAAAATGCCGAGCTTAAAGCCTTGCAGGCACAAATCAATCCACACTTCCTGTATAATACTCTGGACCTTATCAACTGGAGAGCCCTTAATTACAATGCTCCTCAGATAGCAGAAATTTCAACGGCACTGGCAAAATTCTATAAAATCAGCCTCAACAAGGGTAAAGATATTCTAAGTATCGGCGATGAGATAGCCCATGTTTCAACATACGTAAAAATACAGAATTTCAAATATGACGGAGCTATTAATCTCACAATTCAGATACCTGATGAAATTAAGCCATATTCCATTATTAAGACTGTTCTCCAGCCCATTGTTGAAAACTCCATAATGCACGGTATAATGCTTAACAGGGATGGACGTTCAAAAGACATAAAAATCAGTGCGGTCAGGCAGGATGAAGATATAATAATATCTGTGACAGATAATGGTGTTGGAATGACTCCGGAACAACTTGCCGTTATTCTGGAAGAAAAATCAGCTACTTCAATATCCGGCTATGGAGTGTGGAACATTCATTCCCGCCTGCAGCTGTGTTACGGTCCTGATTACGGACTTCACTATGAAAGTACTTCCGGTGCAGGAACTGCGGTATATGTGAAAATTCCGGCAGCACTCATGTGACGGGTATTAACCTGAAAAAATTTTAGCCTTTAAAAAAGGGTTTTTACTCACGTATCTTAAATTCATTACTGCATTGTGTTATAATATTTCCTTTTTTACATTCACATAAAAAATATGGATGGTAATGAAGCTTTTTATAATTAACAATTTCTACGCAATTTAATTTGCAGTAACCTTTAATTCCAAATAACCGTTTAAAGAATTTAGACCTTACATAATATTTACATTCCATGGTATAGCCTTCCTTTTAAAAATAGAAAATTTATATATTGAAGGTTTTATAAAACTGATAAAATCTTTGGGCATTCTCCGGCTGGTTCATTCCTTTATAGGAATTGCTGATAAGCAGATATATCTCAGGATTGTTCAATTCTATTGACAGTGCAGCTTTAGATGCCTCCAGTGCTTTATCGTATTGATTCCTTTCAAGAAATTCCCTGGCACTGTTTATCAAATCGGCCGGAGCATCAGCTGTTTTTTCAATATTCATGGCCTTCAAATCAAATTCCTTCAGTACGCTTCTGATCTTCTCGGCAGAAAACGGCTTCTGAACATATGCTACCGCTCCCAGATTGGTGCAATCCACCGCATTCTTTACGGTAGCATAGGCGGTTATTATTATTACCGGAGTTCTGATGCCCGCTTCCCTTATTCTTTTGAGAACTTCGGTGCCCCGTATTTCAGGCAGCTTGATATCCAAAAAGGCCAGGTCAAAAGTATTGTTTCCGAACATTTCAAGTGCCTGCTTTCCGTCACTCGCGGTCATCACTTCATAACCTTCAATTTCCAGGCATTTTGTCAAAATCATTCTGATATTTTTTGTATCATCTACAACCAGTACTTTCTTCATCTGTTTTGTTCCTTTCCGGCAATATTGAGTGTAAAAATAAAGCTGCTGCCTACATCAAGTTCACTTTCACACCATATTCTTCCATCATGTGCTTCTATAATTTCCTTTACAACCGCCAGGCCCAGACCTGTACCTCTGGCTTCAAAATCCCCGTCCTTAACCTGTACAAACTTATCAAATATTTTATCTGTAAACTCCTCCGGAATGCCACGTCCTGAATCCTTAACGGTTATATAAACCATCCCCGCTTTTTCCTCCGCATTTACAACTATTTCGTCACCAACTTCTGTGTACTTTAGTGCGTTGGAAATCAGGTTGTTAAGAACCCATGTGATTTTTTCAAAATCCGCAACGACATGGGAAATGTCATCGTCACAGCTAAAGTACAGATTTTTTTCCTGCTGCTCGGCCAGCTGATAAAATGGCTTGACAGCACATTCTATAATACCGTCAATGGCATATTCCTCAAATTTGAATATGGCTTTTCCCGACTCGATCCTGGTCAGTTCCAGCAAATCATTTACTAGCTTTGAGAGCCTTTCGCTGTCTTCACGGATAGCCTGAATAAATTGCTTCTGGTCCTGGTTGAGCTGCCCCATGCCCTCTTCCCTCAAAACATCGGTACCCATTATGATGGAAGTTAACGGTGTTTTAAATTCATGTGATATGGTAGCAATAAAATCTGTACGGATTTTTTCAACTTCCTTTAACTGGGTGACATTCTGAAACAGTACAATCATCCCTGAAAGATTTGCATTGCTGTCCTTAACTGTCGTAACTATGACATTAAAATAGTAATTTTCGTTATTTCTTGAGATAAAGAAAATTTTTTGCTGTGTTTCGTCACCCGACTTAAATGCACCGGATATAAAGTCGAATACTTCACCATTTCTAACTCCTTCCAGAAAATGCCTGTTTAAAAAAATATCCTCGGTTACATTGAATATTCTTTCAAATGCATTATTGACCAATATAATCCTGTAATCGGTATCCAGAACTATCAGCGGATCAGAGATACTTTTGACAATTGCTAGAGACTTGTTCTTTTCAATAAGTAATTGTCCCAACGTACTTTGCTCATATTGCTGCAGCCTTTTGGTCATATTGTTGAATTCAGTGGAAAGCTCTCCAATTTCATCCCTTGTTTCAATATTGGCCTGTTTGTTCAGCTCTCCGGCTTTAATCATTTTCATTGTCTGTGTCAGTATGGTTATGGGCTGTAAAAATCTGTTTGTGAAGAATCTTGAAATGGCATAACCGCCTACAATTGCAAATAAAGAAATACCCAGTACGAGATACATGGATTTTTTTGCATTTTCTGTAGCCAGGTCCTTGCTTTTAAACATTGCCTTTTCATTTATAAGGCTTAATTTTTTTAATTCTTCCTTGGTATTAATGAAATCCGGCATCATCTTTGAGTCATAAAATTCATTTGCCGCTTCTGTACCCGACCGGCTGCGTATTTCCTGTAAATCCAGGAACAGATTAACGTAATTTGCGTACGAACCCTTAAGTGATTTGACCAATTCCCGTTCACCTTTTTCGGTTACATTATTTGCATCCACCTCGTACCATTTCAGAAATTCTTCGTTGTTAACCGTGAAAAGTTCCTTACCCTTTTTGGTGTCCACATTTATATATATCAAAACGGCACTATCCTGGCGTTCAATAGCTTCAGTCATCTTTGAAGCGGCGTTGATGCTCCTATAGTTTGCTATCATTAAACCGTCAATAGCCCCGCTCAAATTGAACAGATTTATGGAAGCGGTGATACCGACAACTGCGATTAATAAAACCAGGCTTAAAAACAATACAGAAATTTTGCCCTTTAATGTCTTTATCATTTCAACCTCCACATCCCCGTATGACAGGCTTTTGAAACTAAAGTCCCCAAGCTGTCCCCAAAATAAATTCCTGACTTTAGTATATGATTGAAGGTATTTTTTATCAAGCAATCATACTATCGCATTTCGCAAAGAAAAAGAGATAACGCTGTGAGCAAGGGTGATAAATCTGAATAAATGCTTTTTACGGTATAGGCAAAAGGAACTATCGAATTTCATCAGGCTTTAGTTTGACAGGCATACGGAATTATAATCTAAACTGTAAATAGGGTTTTCTTAACAGCACAAAATAGTAAATGCCGAGGATGATATTTTATTAAGGAGGCAAAGCATGTTTGATTTCATTATTCTGATAACCATATTAATATGCTTCGGATCAGTAATCTTATTCCTGAATTGGTGCAGAAGACAGATTGAATAATTAGGGGGAATTTGCATGGCAATTTTAATTGGTATTGTTGTTTTATTGTTTATATATCTGGGTTATGTGTTGCTTCACCCGGAAAAATTTTAGCAATGGGGGAAAACTTTTTATGGGAATAATTCAAATTATAATAACTCTTGCCTTATTGGCAGCTCTTGTTATTCCAACGGGCAGATATGTATTTAACGTAATAACCGGCGGAAAATCATTTATTGATCCTGTCTTTGACAGAGTGGACAGTCTGATATACAGAATAACCGGTGTCAAACGGTTTGAAATGAACTGGAAACAATATGCAGTTTCATTGCTGGTGACCAATCTTGTTATGGTGCTGCTTGTTTATTTGGTTTTCAGATTTCAAGGCCATCTGGGTTTAAATCCCAACAAGAATGGAAGTATGGAACCGTCGCTAGCATTTAATACCGCAATAAGCTTTATAACCAATACAAATCTGCAGCATTACAGCGGTGAATGGGGCTTGTCCTACTTATCCCAGCTGGCTGCCATTACATTTCTGATGTTTACCTCGGCAGCAGCCGGTTTTGCTGCTGCAGCCGCATTTATGCGGGGACTGGCCGGTAAAACCCAAAACGTCGGCAATTTTTTTGTTGATCTTATAAGAATAACAACCAGAATACTGATTCCAATATCAATTGCAGTGACACTGCTCCTGGTATGGCAGGGCGTGCCGCAGACACTTTCCGGTAACCAGACCGTAACTACTATTGAAGGGACTGTGCAGGATATTCCGTTGGGACCCGTCGCCAGCCTGGAATCCATAAAGCATATTGGTACCAACGGAGGCGGTTTTTTTGGGGCAAACTCCTCACATCCGTTTGAAAATCCCACCCCTCTTTCAAATCTTATCGAGATACTGTCCATGATGCTGCTTCCCGCGTCACTGGTCTATACTTTCGGTCTGATGTTGAAGAACAAAAAACAGGGCCGGGTTATTTTTGCCGCAATGGCCATACTTTTCCTGATCTCCCTTTCGGTCTGTTATATTTCTGAACAGGCAGGAAATCCTGCGCTGGACTATGCCGGATTAAGTCAGACCATGGGCAGCATGGAAGGTAAGGAAGTACGCTTCGGGATTGCTCAATCAGCACTGTTCTCCACTGTAACTACGGCATTTACTACCGGTACGGTTAATAACATGCACGACTCCCTGACTCCTTTAGGCGGGTTGGTGACTTTAGGGCAAATGATGCTGAATGTGGTGTTCGGCGGTAAGGGTGTGGGATTCATGAACATGATGATGTATGCCATACTGGCTGTCTTCCTGTGCGGATTGATGGTGGGCCGTACTCCGGAATTTTTGGGAAAGAAAGTTGAAGGAAAAGAGATGAAATTAATAGCACTGACTATTTTAGTGCATCCGTTTATTATCCTGATCCCGTCCGCAATAGCCCTGATTGCAGAGCCAGGGCTTGCGGGAATTACAAATCCGGGTTTTCACGGGCTCTCACAGATACTTTACGAATATACTTCGGCCGCAGCCAACAACGGCTCCGGATTTGAAGGCCTTGCAGATAATACTTTGTTTTGGAATATTTCCACCGGACTCGTAATGTTCTTTGGAAGATATATTTCAATAATTGCCTTATTGGCTGTGGCAGGATCGCTGGCAGCCAAGCGGGAAGTTCCTGTGGGAATCGGGACCTTCAAAACAGATAATATGCTGTTTACTTTTATACTGATTGCAGTAGTGCTGATAGTCGGAGCCTTAACATTTTTCCCCGCAATTTCATTGGGACCGGTAGCAGAGCACTTAACACTTGGGAGATAGGGGGATGACAGGTATGGATAAAAATATAAAACCAGCAAAAAAAAGTTGGATAACTAAAGATATATTAATAAATGCAATTAAAGATTCCTTCAAAAAATTAAATCCGAAGGCTATGATTAAAAATCCTGTTATGTTTGTAGTTGAAGCGGGATTTATTATTACTCTGGTTTTAACCATTTACCCAGATTTGATTGAGAAAAATGGTAATGCTTTATACAACGGTATTGTATCAGTAATACTCCTTGTTACCATCCTTTTTGCCAACTTTGCCGAAGCTGTTGCCGAAGGCAGAGGAAAAGCCCAGGCAGAGAGCATGAAGAAAACAAAAAAAGATACTCCCGCAAAGCTTCTGGATAAAAACGGAAACGTTAAAATTCTGAATTCAAACGAAATCAAAAAGGGAGATATTGTTTTATGTGAAATGGGCGACATAATTCCCAATGACGGAGAGGTTATAGAAGGCCTGGCCTTTGTGGACGAATCAGCCATCACCGGAGAATCGGCTCCTGTGATGAAAGAAGCCGGAGGAGACTTCAGTTCCGTAACCGGAGGCACCAGAATAAAAAGCGACAGGCTGAAGATAAGAATTACTGCAACTCCGGGAGAATCCTTTCTCGATAGGATGATAAGTCTGGTAGAAGGTGCTTCCAGACAGAAAACTCCTAATGAAACAGCTTTGACAACTGTGCTTGTAAGTCTTACCATGATTTTTCTCATAGTAGTTGTTGCACTTTATCCTATGGCGGATTATACCGGTGTGAGGATTTCAGTATCAACCCTGATTGCCTTATTGGTCTGCCTGATACCGACAACAATAGGCGGATTATTGTCAGCCATAGGTATTGCAGGTATGGACAGGGTTACACGCTTTAATGTAATCGCCATGTCGGGAAAAGCGGTCGAAGCCTGCGGGGACGTAGATACCATGATACTGGATAAAACAGGTACAATAACCTTCGGAAACAGGCTGGCAGCGGAATTTATTCCGGTGGGTAAATCTACACAGGAAAACATTGCCCGATTTGCCTTGATAGCGTCATTAAAGGATGAGACTCCTGAAGGCCGTTCGGTGGTTGAATTGGCAGCCAAGCAAGGGATCAGCATCAATAAGGCGGAGTATGATAGGGCTGAGGATGTGGAATTCACCAGCCAGACACGTATGAGCGGCTTAAATCTTCCCAATGGTGCACAGGTTAGAAAAGGTGCTTCCGATACCATTCAGAAGTATGTTACCGGTTTTGGCGGAGTAATCCCTGAAGATTTGCAGTCAAATGTTGAAAAAGTATCAAAACTTGGCGGTACTCCTCTGGTAGTATGTGTTGATAAGGAAATAATGGGTGTAATCTATTTGAAAGATACTGTCAAACCCGGACTGGTTCAGCGATTCGAACGCCTGCGCCAAATAGGGATTAAAACCATTATGTGTACCGGGGATAATCCGTTGACAGCTCAGACTATTGCAAAAGAAGCGGGGGTTGACGATTTTATTGCCGAATGCAAGCCCGAGGACAAAATTGATGTAATCAAGCGTGAACAGGCAGAAGGCAGGCTTGTAGCCATGACCGGCGACGGAACAAATGATGCCCCCGCCCTGGCGCAGGCTGATGTAGGGCTTGCCATGAACAGCGGTACCACTGCGGCCAAGGAAGCTGCCAATTTGGTGGATCTGGATTCCGACCCTACAAAAATAATCGAGGTTGTTGAAATCGGCAAACAGCTTTTGATTACCAGAGGTTCCCTGACTACTTTCAGCATTGCCAATGATGTTGCAAAATATTTTGCCATCATTCCAGCGATGTTTACAATGGCCATACCACAAATGAACGTGCTGAATGTCATGGGGCTTTCAACTCCGCAAAGTGCTGTTCTCTCGGCGCTTATCTTCAACGCAGTTATTATCCCGGCTCTGATACCCATAGCAATGAGAGGCGTAAAATACAAACCCATGAGCGCCGAAGCCATGCTGGCAAAGAATATGCTGGTTTACGGGCTGGGCGGAATGATAGTTCCGTTCGCAGGCATCAAATTAATAGATATTCTTATAAACCCAATTTTAAAGGCCCTGAATTTGGGTTAAGGAGGAAATAACTTATGAAAGTATTTTTAAGAGCAATTACCGTAACAATAGCATTATTTATTCTGTGTGGATTTGCATATCCGCTTGCCATGACCGGAATAAGCCAGCTGGTTTTTCACAAACAAGCCAACGGCAGCATTATAGAAAGCAACGGCCAGGCCGTGGGTTCGGAGCTCCTGGGTCAGAACTTCACCGACCCGCGGTTCTTTCATGGAAGAATTTCAGCCGTAAACTATAACACCTACAGGCCTGAGGACAAAGTTCCCGACCAAAACGGCAAAACAGCTTATTCAGGGGTATCCTCCGGTTCTGCAAACCTTGCACCGTCAAATCCGGCACTGGCTGAACGCGTAAAAAATGATATTGATGCATTTTTAAAGGCAAATCCTGATGTTAAGAAAGAAGATATCCCTGCCGATCTTTTAACGAGTTCCGGCTCGGGACTTGATCCCGATATAAGCCCTGAAGCTGCCCGGATACAAATTCCTGCCATTTCCAAAGCTACGGGACTCAGCAGTGAAGAACTCGGTAAAATAGTTGAGAAATGCACTGCCGGCAGAACCCTTGGAATATTCGGCGAACCCAGGGTCAATGTCCTGAAGGTCAATATTGAAATATCAAAAAT
>JAEVZU010000186.1 GCA_023392075.1 Bacillota bacterium
AATACTGTTCATACTTCAAGTTTATGTCCAAAATTAAGGTCACCTTATTGAGTTATCCGTTTAATTTTGTTATAATCGACTAAATTATTTTCTTGCAAAGGATTGATTGATATGGCCATTCCTGCCATGAAAAAAGTATTTCATATCGTATGGCACGCATATATGAATCTGACCCTGTGGAAAAAGATGGTCTCAGGTTATGTAATTGTTGTTTTGATTCCTACGTTAATATTCAGTTTTATCTATATCAAGCAGGAAACCAAAAATATCGGTGACAGGTACTGCGCCGATGAACAGAAGTTCCTTGAACAATCCTATGCAAATCTTAAAGAACAGACCTCCCAGATCTCGGTGGTATATCAGCTGTTTCAGAACAGCCAGCCCCTGTCCGGCTACCTCACCGGGAGATATTCCTCAAAGGGAGATGAAATATATGGTTATCTGAACGGTATCCGGCCCTTGTTTTCATATATACATACCAGCATCCGTGATATAAAGGAAATCACGGTATTTTCCTACCGTAAGCCTCTTGTTCCCCTGAGTTCGGACATTATTTACCTCGACACCCGAAATATGGCTTCCAACACTCCCCTGCCCACATACAAAAGCAGCTGGAAGCTGGAAGGCGATTCGAAAACACCCCTGTTTACATATGAAAAGGCACTGTTCAATTCCAGTTTCAGCAAAAGCATAGGTGCCCTGAGCATTACAATTGAAGCCTCCAACATGCTGGATATTTTCTCTGTTAATGACAAAAAAACAGTGCTGTTCAATTATGAAAACAAATGGCTTACAATACGGAATCACAGCATTCAAATATATACCGGGCAACCGGCGGAATCCACACCGATTATAACCGATTACCTGAACAACAGGCATAAAGATTTGTTTATAAATATACTGGATATAAGTGAATTAAACGGTAAAATCATTTCCATAACACCTAAATCTCAAGTGTTAAAAACCAGAAATCTTTTCGGCATCCTGCTTCCTCTTATGATTTCACTTGTCTTCCTGACTTTTATTTATTACATGATAATATCCTCGGTCATCAGAAGGATAATAAAATTCACAGGCCATCTCCAGAAAATTGATTACAACTACCTGCATGTATACACAACAGAAGGTTATGCCGATGAAGTGGGGTTCCTTATCAAATCCTATAACAACATGATCCTGCGTATCAGTGATCTTGTAAACAGCCTGAATATTGTCACTCTTAAAAAGAAGGAAGCGGATTTCCATGCTCTGCAGGCGCAGATAAAACCGCATTTTATTTATAATTCTCTTGAAACCGTACGCATGATGGCGGAAGCAAACGGCACCCCTGATGTGGCCGATATCCTGTACAATCTGGGACGTTTTTTGAGATACAATATTTCCTCCAACAAAGATGTCACCCAGCTTAAAAATGAAATAGAAAATGTCAGGAACTACCTTGAAATATACAAAGCCAGTATGGGAAAGCGACTGGAATATTCCATACAAACAGACTGCATGATAGATGATCTGAGCTGTCCCGGCTTTATTTTACAGCCGCTTGTGGAAAACTGCATCCACCACGGTATTGTCGGTGTAAATTCCACTCTGGTGGTGAATGTCAGAGTCTATGAAGACGATAGGAATATTGTAATATCCATAGCCGACAATGGTCCGGGAATTCCTCCCGAACGCCAGTTGAAAATCAATAACGTTCTGATGGGTATTGAAACCGATACTGAATTAAATGCACTAAAAAGCAGCATAGGAATTACAAATGTAAACGAGAGGATTAAATCTTTCTTTGGAGAACATTCGGGCTTATTTATAGAAAATGGTGAGCTGCGAGGTACTGTATGCACTATTATAATCTCAAATATCAGGGGGGATTGATTTGGATTTTTTGATTGTAGACGATGATGTAATGATTGTAAAAGGCCTGACGGCAATTATTAATCAATTTAACATTGAGAACTGCCACATTACTACGGCCTTCAATGCGGTTGATGCCCTGAAAATATTAGGCAGCAAGGGGACCGATCTGCTTATTACCGATATAGATATGCCATGCATGAACGGTCTTGACTTGATAAAGGAAGCTCAGGAAAAACAGTACTGTAAACACTTTGTCATTTTAACCGGATATGAAAGGTTTGATTTTGTGAGACAGGCCCTCCGTTACAAGGTGAATGACTATTTATTGAAGCCAATCAACAAAGATGAGTTTAAAACCATCATACTTAAAGTGGAAAGTGAATTGTCTGGCACAGGGGATACCTCTCTTAACGCCGGTCTATATGATCTTTCAATTTATAAGGTTTTGAACAAAACCCTGGGCTGTTCCGACAAATTCCGGAAAATAACCGATTATATATATTCGCATTTCACCATTGATATATCCCTTGAACAAATCGGTGCAGCCTTTGATCTTAATCCTAATTATATATGTTCCCTGTTCCAGAACGAACTGAATTCAACTTTTCTTTATTTTCTGGACTGTGTTCGTTTAAGTAAAAGCATCGAGCTGCTTTTAAGCAATAAAAATGCCGGTATAAAGCATGTTGCAACGGCATCCGGGTTCATGAACGAACGCCACTTTTACAAGGTTTTTAAAAAACGGATCGGTGATACCCCGGGTCAATTCCGGCAGAAATACACTTCCAGAGATCTGATATCCTGATTGATTGAGAAACGAAAAACCCGCTGCATCAAACGATCAGCGGGTTTTCTATTGAAAATTATATTTTCTTGTAATAACTTGTGGGCCGCAGCCCCAAGCTTTCTTCTTATTCCGCAGTATATGGAAGTAAAGCAATATGTCTTGCTCTCTTCACAGCAACTGTCAACTGACGCTGGTGCTTGGCACAGTTTCCTGATATTCTTCTGGGAAGAATCTTACCTCTTTCAGAAACATACTTTCTGATCTTGGCAACATCCTTGTAATCTATATCAGTAGCCTTATCAACACAGAATGAGCAAACTTTTTTCTTGGCTCTTCTCATTCTCATGCCGCCTTTACCTTCGCCCTTATCATAAGAATCTCTATCGTTTCTTCTGTTATCTCTCTTTGGTCCTGGCATTTGAAAATCCTCCTTTCATGTACCATCACACGGTACTGATTATCATTTATAATTCGTTCAATTGATTCATTGTTCATGGACTCTGTCTTCCGATTAAAATGGAAGCTCATCGTCCTCATCCATTGGATAGAAGCCGTCTCCCGATGATGCAGGATTTTCGGAATAGGTTCTTGGTGCCGGACCTCCAGCTCCGCCTTCTCCGCCTCTCTTGCTGTCGGCAAAGTAGGTTTCGTCTGCTACTACTTCAGTAACATAATGACGTTTACCTTCGTTGTCAT
The DNA here is from genome assembly GCA_023392075.1 of Bacillota bacterium. Classification (GTDB taxonomy): domain Bacteria; phylum Bacillota; class Clostridia; order Acetivibrionales; family DSM-1351; genus Ruminiclostridium. The sequence continues at coordinate 3,338 of JAEVZU010000186.1, forward strand.
CCCAGGTTCTGGTTTGAAGCCTTCCAACGATGGCTACCTGCATTCCCTTTGTGAAATACTTCCCACAAAATTCAGCAGTTTTATTCCATGCTACGATATTTATGAAATCAGCCTGGGGCTGACCTTCCTTTGCAGTAGCACGTCTGTTTACAGCAATGGAAAAACTTGCGACAGCAGTATTGTTTCCACTGGTGTATCTCAGATCAGGATCTTTAGTAAGTCTACCCATCAATACAACTTTGTTCATACTAACCTTCCCTTTACGCGCGGCGTGCTAAAGCACGGATCACGTAGTCAATAGTAATAAAAGCACTTGTTATCGAAACGTGAAAAATACTTTTAATAAAGCAAGCCTCACTTGACAATCAACAATTAATCCTTAGCTATTACGATATATTTAAGAATTCCTTCAGTGATTTTATACACTCTTTCTAATTCAGCAGGAAAATTGGGCTCTGATGAAAAATTAGCAAGCACGTAATAACCTTCGTTCTTGTCATCAATCTCATACGCCAACTTTCTCTTGCCCCACTCGTCAATGCTTTCGAGCTGAGCTGAAGTTTCGAGCATAGTCTTAAATTTTTCAACCAGGGCTTTTGTGGATTCCTCTCCAACCTCTGAATTGATTATAAAGATAGTTTCATACTTCTTTAACATTACCGGTCACCTCCCCTCGGACTTTACGGCTCTGTAACAGGAGTACAGAGCAAGGATGTTAATATTTTATTATGTGAAAAAGTTTTTCTTCACATACGATTTTATATTTTAACACATATTTTAAAAACAGGCAAGGCAATTTTTATTTTGCACAGAGGAACCCAACTTTAAGGCATAGGTTCACGGCAAATAATATTTCCCATTGCTTCATTTAAAATAAGTTCAGCATCTTTCAGTTTTTTAACATATTGATTCAAAAATTCCTGATCCTTTTCAAGAACTGCCCCTCTGTTTCTCAGCATTCTTTCGGTCTCTGCAGGTGCCGGACCTCCTGTAACCGATCTGACATTGATAAAATTAACCGGATCCAATGCCTTTTCAATCTCCGCAGGCTCAAGATCTATGGATCTCCCCAGTACCTCCATGGATATGTCTGAAATTATCTGAGGTGTTATATCCTGCGCTTTCTGTCCATTCTTTATCATATGTTTTACTATCGTACTGGTTATCTTATGGCTGTGACGGAAGGACAGGCCCTTGTCCCTTACCAATACGTCAGCTAATTCCGTGGCAGTAATAAATCCTTCATGAGCCCTCTGCAAAAGTATATCCTTATTGACCTTCAAGGTCGCAAAAACAGAACTCAGCATTTTTAACGCTCTGATTGTATATTTTATTGAATCATACAGATGCGGCTGCAATTGTTCTTCGGTATCAACTATATCTCCAAAAGGTGTGTTGTGCAGAATTTTTATTTTGTCAATATATTATATGTATAAAAAAATGAATAGTCCGCAACCTGGAACTATTCCATTTTTTATCACTTTATTTTATTATTCATTACAGGTCTTTTTAAACAATGCTATTGTCTCTTTCATTTTAGGCACATCATTATGAAGCTTAAGCACCGTGCTTCCAACAAAAACCCCGTCGGCTCCGGCATCTCTTGCCATTTGTATATCTTCAGGTGCATATATGCCCACTCCGCAGTATATCTCCCTTTTTATTCCCAGCTTCTTTAAATGGTCAATGCAGTGCATCAGCGTGGGGAATTGCGGATTAATATTATTCGTAGTAGGCTTGGCCTGCATATAAACAAAACCGTTGGATAAAAGCGCTGATTGGATTTCATTCTCGTCCATGTGGAATTGTACGTAACAGGATATTTTAATACCGTTTTCGATAAGCCTGCTCTTTACTTCTTCGTTGTGGGTTCCAACATAGATGAGGTCCATTAAATCATTGTCCACACAGAACTTTATAAATCTCTCAACCCCTATTTCCAAAATGGTATTCTCATATGAAAGAAGTATGAACTTTGTGTCAGGATGATTGCTTTTTATTTTTATGATCCCATCCATATATTTGCTGTAATCGTTACATGCTTCAAGAGCTTCCTTCATACGGCCGGCTATATATTCACCCTCAAGATAGGGATCCGAGGATGGAAAATCCACCTCTATAATATCGCAGCCTGCCTGAATATAGTTTTCAGCCATTGCAATGCTTGACTCAATTGTGGGATATCCATTGGATAAATAACATATCAGTTTCACAGTAACCTCCAAAAGCTGTAATTATTTTGCCTGAGCTTTATATATTTTTATGAATAATGCTTTCATCTGTTCCCCTGTGGGAATAACCGGGTTTGTTTTTGTGCATCCGTCCTTCAGCGCCATTTCCGACATAGCCTCAAGCTTTTCCATATACCCATTTTCATCGGGTATCAGCTCTGAAATATGCGACGGAATACCTATGGATTTGTTCAGATTTTTAATAACCCATATCAAATCCTCTGCTCCCAGTTCCCCTGCAAGCTTTGAATAGGCAGCTTTTGCAGTCTCATCCTCCAGATTGAATTTCATAACAAAGGGGAGTATTATTGCATCGGCCAGTCCATGGGAGATGCCGAAATAGCTTCCCAGCGTATGAGCCATGGAATGAACTATCCCTAACGAGACATTTGTAAAGGCAAGTCCTGCAGTCATGGAAGCATTAAGCATTATTTCACGGTTCTCAATAGCACTTCCGTCGGCACATGCCTTTGGAAGATTTTCAATTATGTCCTTTGCAGCATTTCCGGCCAATATATTACTCAAATAATTAGCTCTCCTGGATACCAGTGCTTCAAGGGCATGCGTCAGTGCATCCATACCGGTTTCAGCAGTTATTTTTGCAGGCATGGTGACAGTTACCTCAGGGTCACATATGGCAATATCAGGCATCATTTCCATATTGCCTATGCCGTATTTTACATGGGTCTCATCATCGGTGATGACCACTGAGCGGCTGACTTCACTGGCAGTTCCGCTGGTTGAGGGTATGCAGACAAGTATGGCCTTGTTTCTCAGCCCGGGTATGGGATTGGGCGGTACAATGTCCTTTAATGCGGTCAATTCAGGATGCTCATAATAAACCCACATGGCTTTTGCCGCATCCATTGCCGAACCGCCACCCAATCCGACTATTATATCGGGCTGTTCCCGCTTCATTGCTTCGGCACCTCTATATACGGTGCTGAACAGCGGATCGGGTTCTACCCCTTCAAAAATAGAGCTGTCTATTCCCGCTTCTTTCAAATAATCTATGGTTTTCTGTAAAATTCCGCTTTTCTTCATGCTTGAACCGCCGGTTACAATAAATGCTTTTTTCCCTTTCAGTGTCTTAAGGTGCTCAAGCGACCCTTTTCCGAACATCAACTGGCTTCCGGCAAGTTTCATCGGCCTCATCATAAATATCAGTCCTTTATTCTGTATTATTTTAGTTAACAAGCTGTAACATTTACTTGTATATTTACCTGTATATTGATCAAAGTGTTTTCAGGAAAGCCTTCTACCCATTAAAAGCTTTAACAAGCTCGGTGCAAAGCTCCGGAGAAACAGGATTTTCTATAATACCGCCTTCCTTCAGGCTGGAGCCCACTATGGCACCGCTTGCAATTTTCAGCTGTTCCTTTATATTAGTGGTTTTGACACCGCTTCCGGCAATGACCGGTAATTTGGTAACCTGTTTGACTCTTTTAATAATGTCAATAGGAGTTTCAACACCTATATGTGTACCTGTCACAATGATTGCATCTGCTCCGCAGGACTCTGCCGCTTTTGCAGAGTCCTCTATGGTCACGTGAGGAAGCAGCATATGGGTGTGTTTGACCTGAATGTCGGCCAGTATCTTTACATTTTCGGCACCGAGATTTTTTCTGAACTTCATTGCTTCCCGGGCACAGGGTGTGATGATCCCTCCAAAGAACTCTACCGTATCCACAAATACCGGTATTCTTACAAAGTCGGCATCAATAGCTTTTGCAATGGAAAATGCGGTTGCATAATCATTCATTGCGGCATCTATACCGATGGGTATTCTGACATTTTGCGCTACGATGGCACTGATAGCCGCCAGTGCGCAGGATTGTTCAATATCAAGATTTATACCGAAGGTTCCGTCACCCATATTTTCAATTATAATGGCGTCCATTCCCGACTTTTCAAGAGTAATGGCATCACTTACGGCCTGGTCGGTTATTTTTTTCATATCCCCGCAGAAACCCGGTGTTCCCGGCAGTGCAAGGCAATGTACCATTCCTATTACAAGACTTTTATCATTAAAGTTTAAACCCTTCATTTCCCAGCCACCTCTCTGTCATATATTACAAGCCCGTCAAGAGCTATTTTGCACAGGTCTTCTTCAGATCTGGTGCGTGCGTCCCCCTTAAGGAAGTCCTTCAGGTTTTCAAGAACTGTCGTCATTGTGACAATACATCCCTTGATACCCATGAGATTTGCCAGTACCAGCATACAGCTTGATTCCATATCCACTGCCGAAATATTGTATTTTTTCAGAGCGGTAAAAGTCTCGCTCATGTCTTTGTTCATCCTGGCTGACAGGCGTGAATCCCTCATCTGGCTGTAGAAGCCATCCATAGTACAGGTAATTCCATTTACGTATTCTCTTCCGTTCTCCAGGGTGCTTTTATTCATGCAGTTTATCAGATCAATATCCGCAACCGCCGGAAAAGATGCCGGCACGTACGTTTTGCTTGTAGCTTCCTCTCTCATTGCCCCTGTCGGAATAATAAGCTTTCCCAGCAGGTCATCCTTGAGCCCCATGGTTGTACCCATTCGGACTGCAACCTCCATACCGCACTGGTACATCTCCTCCATGGCAATGGCAGCCGATGGAGCTCCTATACCTGTCGAAGTGACTGTTATCCTTACACCCTTATATAAGCCGGTATAGGTGTTGAATTCCCTGGCAAAGGCTATATGGCGTACATCTTCCAGCTGCTTCGCAACTGTCTCCACCCTCCAGGGATCTCCTGAAAAGAGCACGTATTTTGCTATATCTTTTTCCTCTGTTTTTGAATATAAAGTTTGCATTGTATCCTCACTCTTCTCCCTTGATAAATTCGTTGAAACGCTTAAGAAATGCTTCTTCGTCAGGTGCATTGGTGGTGCAGCCAACCTTTTCGATTATAAACGAAGAAAGAACACTGCCAAGGCTGCAGCAATCCTTTACGCTTTTGCCTTTCAGATAGCCGTACAGGAAACCCGACATGAACGCATCTCCCGAGCCGGTGGTATCCACC
>JAEVZU010000189.1 GCA_023392075.1 Bacillota bacterium
GATAATACTGAGTTTGAATGTGCACACTAGAAAATTTCAAACGGTAAATTTCTATACTCGGGGATTGGAAAGGGGAATCCCCTTCCCGGATTAGAGGGGGTGCTCAGGAGCGTAAGCTCCGTCGAAGGGGGCAGTAGTGCCCCCTAGTGAAAAGATAATTTGCGTAGCATGGCAGAGTACTTGAGTGTACGCGAAGCGGATTTGCGAAGCAAATTTCTTGTTTGTTAAGGTAGTTTACTACTCCTGTTTTTGTGTTAGAATAATACTGGTTTGTATTTTGCCGTATTCTGCATTTATTGCAGGTTAATTTATTTGTAAAGGACGATATAAATGGCTTTTTTACCTGTAAGCTTTGAGGATATGAATGAGAGAGGCTGGGAACAGCTGGATTTTTTATATATCAGTGGAGATGCATATGTTGACCATCCCAGTTTTGGTCATGCGATAATAACGAGAGTATTGGAAAGTGAAGGCTTTAAAGTCGGAATTATAGCCCAGCCTGACTGGAAAAACAGTGAAGACTTTAAAAGGTTGGGACGTCCTAAATATGGGGTTCTTATCTCATCAGGCGTTATAGATTCAATGGTCAATCATTATACTGCCGGTAAAAAGAAAAGATCCGGAGATCTGTACTCACCCGGCGGAAAGTCCGGCTTCAGGCCAGACAGGGCGGTTATAGTTTATGCCAATAAAATTAAGGAAATCTTTAAGGACACGCCGGTTATAATAGGGGGAATCGAGGCCAGCCTCAGAAGGTTTGCGCATTATGACTACTGGGATGATAAAGTCAGAAGATCCATTCTGGTTGATTCCAAAGCAGATATTTTATCATATGGAATGGGTGAAAAACCTATTATCGAAATTGCGAAACTTTTAAGGAAGGATGTTCCTGTAGGCAGTATAAAGCATACAAGGGGATGCTGCTACCTGGCCGCTTATGATGAACTGCCTGCCGAGATAAAAAATGCCGTGGATTCAAATGGGTCTAAGACGGTAGCAGTACTGCCTTCCTTTGAAGAGGCGGCTGAAGACAAAAAAACCTATGCCGAAGCCTTCAAAGTGCAGTACAATGAGCAGGATGCCTTAAGCGGCAAGATCCTGGTTCAGAAGCACGGAGACAGGTATCTTGTGCAAAATCCACCTTCTTTACCTATGTCTGTTTCAGAGCTGGACAAGATATATGCGTTGCTATACGAAAGAACCTATCATCCCGTATATGAAAAGTTTGGCGGGATACCTGCCATTACCGAGGTTGAGTTCAGCATAACCAGCCATAGAGGCTGCTATGGAGGCTGCTCCTTCTGTGCGCTTAATTTCCATCAGGGCAGGGTTATTCAAAAGCGGAGTCAGGCTTCGGTCATTAACGAAGCAAAAAAGCTTATCTGGACCGATGGCTTTAAAGGCTATATACATGATGTGGGCGGGCCAACGGCAAATTTCAGAAGTGTAGCCTGTGAGAAGCAGGTCAGGCACGGCGTTTGCAAGGACAGGCAGTGTCTGCACCCGACTCCATGTAAAAACCTGATTGTGGATCATTCCGAATATCTGGACCTGCTGAGAAAGCTGAGAGCACTTCCTGAAGTGAAAAAGGTATTTATCCGCTCAGGGATCAGGTATGATTATTTGATGCTGGATAAAAACGATGACTTTTTCACCGAACTTTGCGAGCACCATGTCAGCGGACAGCTGAAAGTGGCTCCGGAACACGTGGCTGACAGAGTTCTTGAAAAGATGGGTAAGCCTAACCGCAAGCTTTATGACCGGTTTGTAAAGAAGTTTTACGATATCAACAGAAAAATAAGTAAAGAACAATACCTGGTTCCATATCTGATTTCAAGTCACCCGGGCAGTGATCTGAATGCTGCGGTTGAATTGGCGGAATATTTGAAGGAACATGGAATTATGCCCGAACAGGTGCAGGATTTTTATCCGACTCCCGGCACATTGTCCACCTGCATGTTCCATACCGGTTACGATCCAAGAAACATGAAAAAGGTATATGTTCCAAGAGCTCCAAAGGAAAAGGCAATGCAGAGGGCTTTGCTGCAGTACAGGAGAAAAGAAAATTACCACCTGGTGATTGAAGCTCTCAAAGAAGCTCATAGAGAGGATTTGATAGGTTTTGGACCAAACTGTCTGGTTAAACCACTGAGAGGTATGAGATTTGGAGCAGCGGATGGGAAAACCGACGGTAAAAAGCCATCAGATAAAAGGCCATTAAACAAGAGGTCATCGGATAAAAAGTCATTTGAAAATAAGTCATCCGGCAAAAGACCTGCAGCCGACATGCCCAGGACCGGAGGCAACAAAGCAGCTTCCGGAAGCAAAAGGTTGTCTGACGACAGGAAAACGGGAGGAAGAGAACGGGATAAAGGAAGAAATCCTTCGGCCGCAGGCAGGATGACTGTTGATAAAAAGAGGAAGGGCCGTTGATATTTAAATAAATTGACAACTAAAAATCCTTAAAATAAAATATATAGAGGATCTGTTTGGATTATTCTGGCACTTTCCATTCAGATTATAAAAATGCAAAAGAGAGGGACTTTTTTATGTCGGCAAAGGTATTAAATGGAACTGAACTCGCCGGAAAGGTTAAAGCTGAGCTCAAGGAAAAAGTTGATGCACTAAAGCAAAAAGGTATAAATACAGGACTTGCAGTAATAATAGTGGGAGATGATCCCGCCTCAAGAGTATATGTAAATCATAAAAAAAACGACTGTGCTGAGATAGGGATTAAATCATTCGAATATGCTCTTCCCGCAGAGACTTCGGAGAAAGAGCTGCTGGAATTGATTGAGACCTTGAACAATGACAATAATGTAAACGGTATACTGGTTCAATTGCCCATACCAAAACATATTAACGAGGAGAGGGTTATTGCGGCAATCAATCCTCTTAAGGATGCAGATTGTTTTCACCCTGTAAATGTGGGCAATTTGATGATTGGCAAGCCACAGTTCCTGCCGTGCACTCCTGCCGGAGTTGTAGAATTGCTGGAGGCAAATGATATTCAAATCGCGGGAAAGAATTGTGTCGTGGTAGGAAGAAGTAATATTGTCGGAAAGCCGCAGGCTATTTTACTTCTTGCAAAAAATGCAACTGTAACCATATGCCATTCAAAAACTGACGATATCGCTGCTGTATGCAGGAGTGCGGACATTCTGGTGGTCGCAATCGGAAAGGCCGAATTTGTTAAGCCGGAATATATCAAACCCGGTGCTGTGGTTATTGATGTAGGAGTATCAAGAGGAGCAGACGGTAAATTGGTCGGAGATGTGCAGTTCCAGACGGTTTCCGAAATTGCGTCCGCAATAACAAAAGTTACCGGGGGAGTAGGTCCCATGACCAGAGCAATGTTAATGAAAAATACGGTAAAGGCGACTTTACTTCAAAACAATTTGCTTTGAGTATTTGTTAAGTGCTTGTTATGTTTTTGTTGTACTTTTGTTATTTATTTAGTTTTGCTTAAGTTTTAACGTATTATTTTGTTTTTTTAACTTAAGAATTTAGTAAAATGTCACAAAAAAACATGGCAATAACCCATGAAATTTTTTAATTCTTGACATAAAAATTAAAAAAGATTAAAATTAACTTGATTATGGCAAGTAAGTTGGTTGTATTGTAGAAAGTAACTGGTATCAGAAAACACATTTGTCAGATTAATGACTTATTGATTATAAGCTTGTTTTAGGCTAATTTATATATGCAGGTTTGTTTTACATCTCATATCGAATTTGTGTACATTTCAATGTACAAGTATAGCCATAGGCATATATGCTTTGTTTTTTGATCATACTGTCTGCAATACAGTAAGGATTTCTAGTTTCCTATCCGACTTGTTTCCGATCATAAAAGTCAATTTCTTAAAATACTTTGAACATCAAAGTTTATGATTGACTAACTATTTTGAATATGAATTATGAAATTTGAGCATTGAAAACTGAATAAGGAGGAGGTGTGTAACAATCGAACTTACAAGCATTTTAATTGGAGTCGGTGGATTGGTTATCGCAGTAATTGCTTCATTTATATCTTACAAAATCTCTTTTAACAAAGGATTTGAGGCCAGAAAGAAAGAAGCTGAGGCCGCAATCGGAAGTGCCGAGCAAGAAGCTCAAAGAATAGTCGGAGAAGCTTTAAAGCAAGGTGAAGGTAAGAAGAGAGAAGCACTTCTTGAAGCCAAGGAAGAAATTCATAAGAGCAGAATTGAACTCGACAGAGATATCAAGGAAAGACGTAATGAATTTCAGAGGCAGGAAAGAAGGCTGGTTCAGAAAGAAGAAACCCTTGACAAGAAAGTTGAGGCCCTTGAACAGAAGGACGAAGCTTTAAACAAAAAAGTTAAGGATATAGAGGTTTTACAGGAGCGTTCAGAAGAGCTTGTTAAAAAGCAGACTGAGGAACTTGAAAGAATCTCCGGTTTATCTGTGGAAGATGCAAAAGAGTACCTTCTCAGAAATATTGAAAATGAAGTTAAGCATGAAGCGGCAGCACTTATTAAGGAAATTGAGGCCAACGCGAAGCAGGAAGCAGACAGAAAGGCCAAGGACATCCTGGCCACTGCTATTCAGAAGTGTGCCGCCGATCACGTATCTGAAGCTACAGTTTCTGTAGTACCTTTGCCAAATGATGAGATGAAGGGAAGAATAATTGGCCGTGAGGGAAGAAATATCAGAACTCTCGAGACATTAACAGGAATTGACCTGATTATTGATGATACACCGGAAGCGGTAATATTGTCCGGGTTTGACC
>JAEVZU010000247.1 GCA_023392075.1 Bacillota bacterium
GATGTGGTGAGATACTCAATTATACAGGAAAAGAGGGGTCATTGTTTTTTTATATTCAAAAGTGCTGAATCCCTTGATTGATAGTATGTTCAATATAAACCAAGTGTAATTTAGTTTACACTAACAATATGGCTTGGGAGGTTAAAATATGAAAAAATTTTTTACTTTTGGTATTATAACGCTTTTATGCATTGTTTTGGGCGGGGTGGTATTTTCGTATACAGGTATATCATGGTTGACTCCGGGACCCCAGGTAATTGCAGGAGACAGTGTATATGGGGCATCTTACCCGAGATTTGTAAAAGACGGCAGTTCATTGCTGGTTGCATATGATATAGCTAACCCGTCCGGAATAACCGAAGTCAGGTACAAGAAAAGTACGGATAACGGGACAACCTGGGGAGGGGATTCTTATCTTGCAGCCAATGGTGAAGGAACCGGGGCCTCAACACCACAAATGCTGAAGCTCAGGAATGGAGACCTGCTCTGTGCCTATCTTACAGGTGCGCACAGCGGAGAAAACCATAAAATAGATATACGGAAAAAGAATAATAATGACGATACCTGGATCTCCCATTCTACGGTAGCAACCTATAACGGAGGTCCGCAGGAAGGTATATGGGAACCCTTTATGATTGAGCACCCTGCCATTAATAACAAGGTATATTGCTTCTATGCGACCGAGGAGCATAATACTTCCAACAACGGACAAAGAATTGCCTATAAGGTATCCGGGGATGGAGGAAAGAACTGGGGAACAGAAGAACTTATGCCAAGTTCCAATCCGTCTGGACCAAACTGCAGGGATGGTATGCCTGGGGTAGTATTTCTAGGTGATAACAATACCATGTACATTGTTTTTGAAACCTCTCAGTTGGGGGCTCCCCATCCAATGGTTATAAAGGCAAGGACACTTGACTCGTCAACGGGTGTGTGGTCTGGATTAAAGGATGTTTATATTCCCAGTCAGGCACAAAGGCGTGCAGGCGCACCGTTTGTAGTAAAATCGGCAAACGGTGATCTGATTTGCTCATTCCAGACTGATAACGATTTAGCCTTTGGAACATATCCGCAGGACAAATGCATGCAAGGTGCATATTGTATCAGTACAGACAACGGCAGTACATGGGGTTCGAAGCAAAATCTGTTTATAGTAGACAAGGATGACGGGGTTCAGTTCGTTAAAAGCAATACGCTGTTCATGCTCAATGATACTAGTATCATTGCAGGTTCCAGAAGCAATAAATATACGGGAACCACACCCCAGATTCTGATTAAAAAAGGTTCACTGAATTAAATAAACCGCAATTACACCCTTTTATTATTAATTGATATACAAGTCCAGAAGTAATTTCTGGACTTGTATATTCTTAATTTTTGTAAGGCTATTTACTGATGCTTTTTATGATTTAGTAAGGCGTTCAAGCTGACTGCGATATTTTCCAGGTGTTATACCTTCATATTTTTTAAATACTCTTATCAATGTGACGTCATTATAAAATCCGCTCTGGCAAGCAATGTCCGCCAGTGTAAGATTCGGCTTATCGGCCATTAATTGTTTGGCATTTGCAATGCGCAGCTGATGTACATGGTCCAGCAGATTCTTGCCTGTTTCTTTTTTAAAGATTTTTGACACATACGAATGGCTTACATTCAACTGGTCTGAAATAAATGATACATTAAAATCAGTATTGAGATAATTATCATTGGTTATTTGGCGTATGTGCTCAATAATATCCATTTTAGACGCAGACGATAATAGTATATTGGATAAAAAACTAAAAATTGCGTGGTATTCTTTCTCCAACTCTTCTATGGTAATACAGTTCAATAGTCTGTCTGCCAATGAAAAGTCTTCCCATATATTATTAACATAACTGGCATCCATTTCCCCGATAACTGATATTGTATGGTCTATAAAGCTGAAGATTTTGCATTTAACAAATTGCAATGTGTACTGTTTACTTGTTAATTCCTCAAATATTTGTTTCTGAATACTTTGTGCGGCAGAAAGATTCTGGTCAATAAGCAGATTGGCAAATTTTCTGAACCATGTTTCAAACACGAGGCTGTTTTCATTAAAGTGGCCTGCCTGGTTCAGTTCACTATAACGCATGATACCATGCAACCCCAAAAAGGTCATATAATCTACAACCTTTTTTGCCTCTTCGTAGGATAAGCTCAATAAGGGAAGCCCATTGTGTATTTCACCCACAGATACAATTATATTGTCCAATTGTTCCGCAAAAAGATGCTCCAAAGTACCATATATTTTTGAACCGCTATATTTTGACTGCAGAAATAAAAACAATTTAAAATTGTTCATGCCATCCAGCAAATAGAAGTCAAACTCCTTATTTATATCTGAAACTAAAACTTGTTCCAATAGCAGCTTTGATTGGCGCAATAGAGAAGGTTCATCAGATTGTATACATATAATCTGAACATATTCACCATTGATTTCCAGGCCGAATTTTTCCATATATTCATGTATCAAGCTTTCATTCAGTATTTCGTTATGAATAAGTTTGGTAAGTAAAGCATCCATGTATTGTTGTTTATTGACAGCCATGTCTGCCCGGTTCTGTTTTCTTTCGGCTAATAACTGATTGATGGAGGCTTCTATGTATTCCAGGCTGGAAACATTTTGCTGGGCACCATACCTTTCAGTGTCCATCAGTTTTGCAATACGCTGTATAGGACTGTAATTATATCTTGCCAGGGCGAGGCTCACAATAAGGCATGTAAGGAGGAGAAGAACAATCCAGGTTATTGCAATAGTTGTACTGGCTGTGAGTGTTTGTTCATAGTCTGTAAGGGGAAGCAATACCACATGGGTTAAATCAAACTCCTCAGAGTATGCTACACAAAATGCATATCCGTCTTTTTTATGCACACCCGGGGTCAGTTCACTTATATTCACAGGATAATTTTTTAACAGAGTATCTTTGTCCTGAGTTGAAAACAAAATGTTACCATCTTGATTAAAGGTAAACATCTGACAATCACTATTATCTGCGGCGGATATGGAAGAATCAAAAGAAATTTTACCGGGATCAATAATTATGCACAAAGCTCCTTTGGTGCCTGAATGTTCACCCAGTGGAAGAGAGCATACCATTGCAGTTGTTTCGGCATATTCTCCATCCCCCTCTAAAGTGTACCAATTATTATAATTGTAGCTGTTTAAAGTATTGAAAAAAGATTCGCTGCGGAGATACTGATAACTCCACTGTTCCACAGTATAAACAGAATTACCGGTGATAATATATTGTTGTTCCGGCAAATATATAAATATGGATTTGATATATTCGTTTAAAAATTTATAACTATTCAGCTTGGAGACGATTTCTGTAAAGCCATATCTTATGAGAGGGTCAAAATCTCCCTTATATGACAGCAAGGCTTTTACCCGGTCGTCGAAAAGCAGATCTGTGGGCAGGCTTTCTATTGCCCGTAATTTATTTTCCAGATGAACCTGATATTGGGATACGGAGTATCTGCCTGTCTCCACGGTATAATCTGAAATGGTATTAATTAACTTTGTCGTTACAATGGAAATGACAAATGCAACTATTAAAAGTAATACAATATAAGAAATAAGTAATTTTTTGTAAAAACTCCCTGCTTTCAGTCTGATAAGAAAACTGTTTTTTCTCATAATAGAAAACCCTTTCTGTTAAGTTACAAAATGATAATTTCAAGAAAAAAATGATAATTATGCAGTAAAATTTACAAAAAAGTCTATAGCAATTTGTGCAAAATAACTAAAAAGCGAGATGAAATAGGTCAAAAAAAAGACATTTACTTTACACTCCAACCTGGCTTACCATTATAAGTGCCATTGTAAAAGATTTATATCAATTAGTCAATTATTAAGTTTATGTATACATAATATATTAAAAAATATTGCATGACTTAAATATCAAATAAACGTATAAATACCACATAATTAATAATGGAATGTTGATAACTCGCCGAAAAGCGGGATGTCATAAATATCTTTTTACTATCTAAGGAGGAATAGATTTATGAAAATGAAGAGAGCAATTTTGTCCGTCATGCTATGTATTATTCTTATTTATTCGACAGCATGTGGCACTTCAGAGAAGACGGATACTGCAGTTCAGACCCCTGCGGGCGATACTGCTTCCGCAGACCAAGACATATCTTTTCCATTAAAGGAATCAGTGACGCTTACCATGTGGTCCGGTTTCAATGTAAATGCCTCAAAGGTTATGTCTGATTTCAGCGGTAGTCATGTTTTTCAGGAAATGGAGAAAATAACCAATACCAAAATCAAATTTATACATCCTGCAATCGGACAGGAGGTTGAGCAATTTAATCTGATGATTGCCTCAAATGAATACCCTGACATGGTTATGGGTGGTATAAGTTTTTATTCCGGAGGAGGAGACAAAGCTGTTACAGATGGTGTTTTTATAAAACTGAATGATTTAATTGCAAAGCATGCACCAAATTACAGCAAGCTGCTGGCAAGTAACCCGGAGGCTGCACGGCAATGCTCATCGGACAACAGTATTATGTCTGCGATTTTGCCAATTATGCGTCAGGACAACTTATGCTGGCATGGTCCTTCCATCAGAGCCGATTGGTTGAAGGAAACCGGCCTGGATACACCTGTAACAGTCAGTGATTGGGAAGAAATGCTGACAGCTATGAAGAAAAATCATCCGGACTCCACACCATTGATTTTCAATTTTGCAGGTGCTCCAGTTGGAGAAGGTTTTAAGAACCGCGGTGAAGATCACTGGGGAGTATTCCTGTCGGCTTTTGGTATTGGCCCCAGTCTTTATAATGACAATGGGACTGTAAAGCTTGGAGCTATGCAGCCGGGTTACAAAGATTATCTTGAATTAATAAACCGCTGGTATAAAAATGGTTTAATTGATGCAGATTTTCCGGCCCGGGACGAAGAAGGCCTGAATGCTATTATAACATCAGGCAAAGCAGGTGCCATGATAGGTTCCGTGGATATCGCATCCAACCTGTTCGGAAGTCAAAATATAGAGTATGTAACTGCACCTTACCCTGTTCTAAAAGAGGGAGATAAAATCAATTATCGTGCATTTGATGCCGTGGCATCTCCTATTGCCAATTCCGTAAGTATTTCAACTCAGTGCAAAAACCCTGAAATTGCTGTAGCCTGGTTGGATTACGCATTTTCGGAAAAAGGCTCTCTTTTGTATAATTTTGGTCTGGAGGGTGAAGGGTACACCTTGCAAGAGGGTAAACCGGTATTTACAGATACTGTTCTTAATAATACTCAAATTTCCACAGAAACAGCATTGTTTTTGTACAAAATGCAGTCGTTCCCGCAGCTGCGCTATGGCGCATATGCCAATCCGGGTACCTTGAGAAAACCTGCGGTAATGGAACAGAAAATCGCATGGACAGAGCAGTGTACTGCCAGTTTGGCCATGCCTCCGGTAACTCTTACTGCGGATGAGGCAAAAGCTTATTCCGGCATAATGAGTACTGCAAATGTTTATCGCAATGAAATGATACTTAAATTCATTATGGGCGCGGAATCACTTGATAAATTTGATAGCTATGTAAAGCAGATGGAAAAAATGGGTATTAACGACGCTATAAAAATTTACCAGGATGCACTTGGCAGGTATTTGAAACGCTGATTTTACTTACGAATGTGGAGGTGAAGCGGAGAAAATCCGCTTCACTCTACCAGCATTTAGGAGAAAGAAGGTCGCAATGTCTATACTAAAAAATTTAAAGCGAGATATAATAAAAAACAAATATATATACCTTATGGCCATCCCTGTAGCAGCATTTTATATTTGTTTTTGCTACTTGCCAATGGGAGG
>JAEVZU010000051.1 GCA_023392075.1 Bacillota bacterium
GCCGGAAGTCCCAAAGCAACTCCATACCTTTTTACATAAGTTGATAATTACAGAAATCAGTTTGCTTAAATACAGGCAATTTTGTGTATATAGTCGGCAGGATACTTCATTGGGATATATCCTGACCGTTAGTATAATTAAATGTACCCTCTATTGACAATGTACAATACATTGTCGATAGAGGGTAATTGGATCAAATAAAACATTTCACAGCCCAAAGGCTTATGGAGGTAAAACAATGATTTCAAAAATTTTTAACGATGACATAGCAGTTGAGGTAAATTCAGCCGGTGCAGAACTCATGAGCCTTAAAACCAGGAAGGACGGTCTGGAATTTTTGTGGCAGGGGAATCCGAAGTATTGGAAAAGGCGTGCCCCATTGCTTTTCCCGATTGTGGGTATTTTTGAAAAAGACAGATATATGTATAAGGGAAGGGAATATGAAATAGAACTTCACGGATTTATAAAGGATTGCACTTTTGATTTGCTTGAAAGTAATGAGACCAGCTTGTTATATAAATTTTCGGCTAACGAAGAAACCTTTGTCCAATATCCGTTTGAATTCGATCTGTACGTAAGTTATCAGCTTCTAGGTTCCGGAGTAAAAATAGAACGAAAGGTTGTGAACAGGCGCAATGAAAAAATGTGGTTTTCCATAGGAGAGCATCCCGGTTTCCAATGTCCGCTGTTTGAGGATGAGACTATGGAAGACTATTATCTTTACTTTGAAAAAAGTGAGTATATAAACAGAAGGTTTGTTGAGGACGGCTTACAAACTGGACAACAGGAATTATTTATCCGTGATGAAAAGGCTGCAGGTCTTTCCACGAAACTGTTTGAAAGCAGGGTAGTCATATTGAAGGGGCTGGAATCAAACTATGTAGAGTTAAAAAACACCAAAAACAATAGAGCTGTGAAGGTGAGCTTCAGCGGTTACCCGTATTTGGGTATCTGGTCGCCGGAAACAGGAGCGCCTTTTGTATGCATTGAACCCTGGTATGGAATAACTTCCTCGAAAAATAGGGTTGAAGATATAAGGGACAAGGAGGGTATTTTATGTATTGGCCCCAACGGGTTATTTCAGTGCGGCTATAGTATTGAAGTTATATAATTTCCATATAAAAAAAGCAATGAAAATTTATAAAGAATAGACTGTACCATGCAAGTCAAAACAGAAAAATCCAGGTTTGGAGGTTTTCTCTCTTGTACTGACTATGGGGCAGTTTATTCTTTTATGAGCCATCGGGCTTTTAATCTATCAATTTTTCAAATTGCACAATATCAAGCAGCTGGCCAAACTTTTTACCTATCTCATGAAAATGTGCACACTTCACATAGCCATTCCGCTCAAAAAGCTTTATGCTTTTTTGGTTTTCTCCGCATATTGTAGCGATCAATGCATGGATATCTTTTGTCCGAGCATAAGCTTCTATATATTGGAGTGCAAGACTTCCAATACCTTTTCCGATATATTCAGGTTTTAAATATACAGTTACTTCTGCAGTACTGTTATATGCCTCACGTGTTTTATACTGTGTCATGATAACATAACCACATATACTTTTGTCTTGTTTAATCATAAATGTCCGGTACTTTTCATTTTCAAAGATAACCAGCTGTCTCATTTCATCAATGGTAAGTGCGTGTGCATGGAATGTTGCTGTTGTGATCAAAACATAGTGAGTGTAAATGTCCAGCGCAGCTTGAAGATGTTCTTCCCTAATTTCTTCAAAATTAATATTATTCATAATTTTATACCTCCAACCAAAATAAATTTTTATGTTATTATTCAATAAAATTTTACTTTATATCAATCATTTTACAATTATATTTTGACCTGGTCCATAAAACTGCAAAAATTATACAACTAACTAAAGTTGTAGTACTGCATACGTAGAAAATATAATTAATACCGAACTTTTGTGGAATCAACCCCAGCATAAAACTTCCAAATACCATACCCAAACTATTGGTAGTACCCAGGAAACCCATAGTATACCCCATTCCCAGGTTTCTGCCGACCACAGCTGATAAGGCAGAGGAAGAGGATAAAATTACTGCTGAAGCCAAGGCTATTATGAGCATTACAAGTATCATAACACCGGCACTGTCGGCCAAAGGGAATAAAAATAAAGTTACCGAAGCAACTATGCTTGAGCACAATATCAAGAAAAATTTATTTTTTTTATCGGATAATTTTCCCAGAGGGAATTGAATTATTCCTGAAAAAATGTTATAAATTGCTAATATAAAGCCTGTGGTAATTATACCCATCCCTTTATTCAGAGGTATAAGTATAAAGAAAAAACCTATAAAGCTTGAAATCACCGCCAGACCTGTTTCTATGAAACTTAATCCCAGAAGTCCAAAATCCATGTATCGCGGTCCCGGCAGGCTTTTAGAATTAATCTTGATTTCGGGTGCGGATGAGATGTTTGGATTATTATAGTTTACATATCCGGATTCCTTTTGTCTATTGGCATATTGGACAGTCAACAAGGATATAAGAGCCAGAAAAAACAGTGTTGCAAAGGTAGATCTATAGCCGAAGTAAGAGGCTATAACGGCAGCTGCCAGGGGCCCCAGCCCGCTGGCAAGCAATATTATTGTATTATAAATACCCATATATCCGCCTTCCTTTCCAGGTGGACTTATCTCACCAATATAGGCTTTGGCCATAGGCAGCATCATTGCCGATGCTACACCATGAAGCAGCCGGCTTCCTATCAACTCGGAAATTTTATCTGATGAGTAATATGCCAGTGCAATTAACGGGTAAAGCATCAGGCTGTATTTTAATACTTTTATAGTTCCCTTTTTATCTGCAAGTTTTCCCAGAGGTGTGCCGATAAATAACCGCACTATATACATACTGCTGGATAATACTCCGATAATAAACAGATTTGCACCCAGGCTTTGAGCATACGGAGTAAGGATAGTACCTGATATGTAGGTTCCAAAAACCAGTAGAAAAACCGCAAATAATACGAGTGTAACATTTTTTGGCATTAGATAGACCCCTTTGCAGAAATGGATAGATATGGATATAATTACATCCATTATACTCTTAGTTATTATAATGAGCAATATAACTCATATACTGACCTTTTGGACAGTTATCGGCCTAAATAGAAGAAAAAAGTTTAAATATGTAAAATATTGTTTATTGATATAAAATTGATTTTGACTTCAGAGAGGAGCGGTAAGATGAACTATACGCAATTTCAAAAAGAAATATTAAATTCATGGAAAAGATGCCTGGAAGAGGGGATATTAAAGGATATAACCGGAGCATCGATATATCTTGAGGATAATGTACTTAATGACAAGAAAAAAAATAACGCGCTAATATTGGATATTTTCAGGGATTGCGTATCAAAGGTAAATATATTCATTAAATGCGATTACTGTTTTTTATTAACTGACGTACAGAGAATTTTATTAGAGAAGAGAGAAAAAAGTAAAAAGAAATGTATTGTAAATATTTCGGAAGGGGCTTATCTTACTGAGGAAAGTTGTGGGACAAATGCAGTGGACATAGCACTGAGAATAAAGAAACCTGTTTATATACAGGCTCAACACCAGTATGGGAGCTTGTTTCAGGGAATGCATTTTTATGCGGTGCCCATATGGGGAAACGGTAATATGATAAGCTGTATAGCTGTTATAAGTCCGGCGCAGCATAAAATAAATGAGCTTATGGGCATAACTAATCTTTTAACATATCAGATTTCCAGCGAGTTCAGAAATAAATACCGGAATAATGAACGGGCCGGTGAAGATGTGATAACGTTGAGTGAGAAGCAGCTGATTATTTTAAAGCTAATATGTGCAGGCAATACCGATAAGGCTTTAGCTGTCGAGACCGGCCTGAGCTTTGGAACCATAAAATATCACAAAAGAAACATATTTAAAAAGTTGAATGCGGGCTGCAGTACCGAGGCAATAGCTAAAGCCATCAAATTAGGTTTATTGGAGCCCTGAAACAAATCATGTAATATAATGTAAAAATATATAGCACTATCCATTTATACTAAAAAATAGAAATAGCACTAATGAATAATATCCATTGATGGCAAAAAGTAGTATATTTTTTCTTAATACATAAAAACATTGTAAATTACCGTCAAAATAAATTGTATATATGAATAATTACAAGGAAGACGAAAATATGGAATTTATAGATGAAATATTGGATAACCAGGATAACTATGAAAAATCCGCAATTATCCAAAATGAAAGAGAAATAATATACCGGGATTTGAAAAATCTATGCTATGCCATGCGTGAAGTTATTTTAAGTCAAGGCATAAAGCGTAATGACAGGGTTTTGATATATTATAAAAAATCCATTGAGGTCATAATTAGTTTATTTGGCTGTTTAAAAAGCGGGGCTACATATATTCCGGCGGACTACGAACTGCCTTGCGACAGATTTGAATACTTGGTAAACAATTGCAGTCCGGTACTTATTATAACAGATAGCGAAGGTATTGAAAAGGTCAGGGATATCATATCAAAGTATAATATTAAAGTTCTGATAATGGATGATTGCCGTTATGAAAGCCGTTATTTCCGTAAAGATCTTTCCGGTATTATAAATTGGCAGGGGCTGCCTGCAGGAGAAGATGAAGAGTGCGGGAAAAAGGCGGTTGAGAAATATGCGGAGGATATAGCCTATATTATATATACATCCGGTTCAACCGGAAATCCCAAAGGGGTAATGATTCGGCAGGACAGTCTCAGAGCTTTTATTGTAGCCATAAGCAAACATATAGGATACTCCGGAAGTACAAAATTACTAAACGTAATGCCCTTCAGTTTTGATGGCTCTCTTGTGGACATTTACTGCACACTTATGGCAGGAGGCACTATGGTGCTGATGGATAAATTTATCCTGCCATCGGAGCTTGTAAAGGCTATGGATGAATATGAAATAACCCATATTTGCCTGGTTTCTTCAGTTGTAAAATTACTTGTAAGCCGTTTTTCCGGCATCCGCAGGTATAGGCTGCCTGCATTGAAAACAATATGGTTTGGAGGAGAAGCCTGTCCGGTGGAAGTAATACGTACACTTAAAGAGTTATTTCCCAACTTAAGCTTTATTCACACATACGGACCGACAGAGGCTACCTGTGTTACCCATATATATACTTTTGACAATATACCTGAGCATCCGGCGGATTTCTTCCCGATAGGAAAGCCGCTTTCAACAGTAAAGGCATATGTACTGGATGATGAGAACAGACCGGTTAAGCCCGGGGAGATAGGGGAGCTTCATATCGGCGGTATACAGGTTATGGAGGGCTACTGCAGGGATGAGATAAAAACGGGTGAAGTACTGGTAGAGGATCTTTTAAATCCCTGTGAAAAGTTATACAAGACCGGCGATTATGTCACTGTGGATAATGAAGGAAACTATATATTCGGAGGACGTAAGGATGATATGGTCAAAAGCAGCGGATACCTGGTACATTTATCAGAAATAGAAAAAACCATACTGGCTGTAAGTGGTATCAAAGATGCAATCATTCTACACAGTGAAGACGAACTGTCAATTACAAGGCTGCATGCTGCTGTTGTCTTAGAGGATAATATCAGCCTTTCGGTCGAAGAAATCAAAGCATATATGCAAACAAAGCTCCCGCAGTACATGGTACCTAATAATATTGAATTTCTGGAGGACGGAACGATTCCGAAGAATCCGTCCGGTAAGACCGATAAAAAGGAATTGGCAAAAATGATGGGGTTATAGACCGGAGATGATTTTAACAGGGAGGAATTAGCAGATGGATAGACCTGATATTTTAAGAATCAGCATATTGCAGCCGGCATTAAGATCCGATGATAAAAAATTTAATATAAATACCATTGTATCAATGATAAAACTCCATATAAGAAAAGAACATGTAGATATATTTTTTATCCCGAATGATTTGTTCAGAGTAGGCAGTGAAGCTATCCCGGGAGAGACAACGGAAATCTTTGCCGAAATATGCAGGGAAAACAATATATTTATTGCAGGCGGTATGGCGGAGAGGGTTACCTGGCAGGGTAAAGCCATAAATACCGGATTTGTTGTCTGTCCCGATGGCAGGACAGAAAGAATGCAGTCAAAGTTCAACCTTCCCAGGGAGGAAACTGAGAGATTTGCCGGTGCTGCCATATCAAATGTGGTTGATATAGGGCTTTTAAAGCTGGGCTGTGTTATGTGCAATGATATTTTTTATCCCGAAATAGCGAGAATGGTAGCACTGAACGGAGCCGAGCTCATTTTCGTGCCTTCAATTATGCTTGGAAACATGTTAAAACCTCTTGAAGCAATTTTTCAGGCAAGAGCAATTGAAAATCAGGTTTATATTGTCAGTGCCAACGGTATACCATTTGGGACAAAGGAAAGCAATGTGGGGAAGAGCGGAGTGTATTCCCCTCTCTGGTATGAATTGGAACCACGGAGAATGGGCAGTGAAGAAGGTTTTACCTCATTCATCATCGATATGGAAAATGTCAGGGAATTGAAGGCTTCAACTGTAGACAATATTGAGGATTATGCAAAAAACAACATGCTTTCATCTATGAAATTGCAGTTTGAGTACCGGGATTGTCAAACTTGAGAAACACTGCTGCCGTCTAAGGGTTGGTAATATTTATCCGAGAAGGATTATAAATATGAGTGAACTAAATACCAGCAGGCCATGTATCAGCATGAATTATATAAAGGCTGAAGCCAGGCTGAATTTCAGCATTAATATGCCCTCTTGCTGTAAAATTATTAAAAATATGGAGTACTTTGACAGCGTAAAATATTCGGAAAAACTTGAGATTATAAAATGTACCGGTAAATACAAAGTCATGCTTTTCAGCGACAGTCTTATATCGCTTTACCCTGTTGAGGATAGTGAAACGGCATACCATGAACTTACATTTATGGCGAAAAAGTTATTTGAAGCAAGAACCTGCAGTAAATTTAATGAAATTGTATCAAATTGTGATCATAAAAGAGGATGTTCATCGGAGTGTCAGGTCGATTTGCAAAACTTTGATTACCTGAAAAAATTATAGCGGTACGATTACAGGTTAAGGTCATGTAATGGGGGAGGGAATGACATTTTAAATGTTTATGAAATAAGAAAACAAATACCTGCATTATGTGAGGGCTATGTCTATTTTGATAATGCGGCAACAGCATTAAAACCCAAAAGTGTGATCGACAGTATGACACACTACTACACAAAGGTGTGTGCCAATATCTACAGGGGAGTATATTCGAAATCCCGTGAGGCTACAAGAGAATACAACGAATGCAAAAAGAAAATTGCGGAGATGATAAATGCCGGCTCGGAAAAAGAAATCATTTTTACAAGCGGTGCTACACATAGTATTAATCTTGCAAAAAATCTGCTTATTAATTCCAATATCATCCTAACCGGACAGACTATTTTGATTAGTCAGCTGGAGCATCATTCAAACATGATTCCCTGGATGGAGCTGATAAGTAAGGGTATATCGGTGGAGGCCGTAACTATTGATTCTGGGAGCAACCTGGACATGGAAGATGCTGGTGAAAAAATCCGTAAAAGGCCAGCGCTTATTGCAATAACGCATGCTTCAAATGTTACGGGAGAACTTGTTCACCTTGAAGAGGTATCAAGAATGTCCAGGGAAAATAACTCAATCCTGTTGGTTGATGCTGCCCAGAGCATATCACATCAGTTTGTTGATGTAAAAAGGCTGGGTATTGACATGCTGGCTTTTTCATCACATAAAATGCTGGGACCTACGGGTTTGGGAGTGCTCTATGTGAAAGAAGCATTGTTAAAAAGACTGAGGCCGTTCTTTTTCGGAGGAGGCACTGTAAAATCAGTAACGCTTAATGATAATTACCAACTTTTAGATTATCCCGAGGTTTTTGAGCCGGGGACACCCAACATAGGAGCTGTTTATGGTCTTAAAGAGGCCGCTGACTTTATCTGTAATATCGGATATAAGGATATCTCAGAGTATGAAGAACAGCTGTGCAAATATATGCTTGATAAAACCGGTGGACTTCGGAAGGTAAAAATATATGGCTCTGAGGATACAAAGTACAGGATACCCACTTTCTCATTTTCTGTTGACGGATTTTCTCCTGAAGAGGTTGCCATGATACTGTCCAAAAAATTTAATATAGCTGTAAGAAGCGGGATGCATTGTGCCCAGCCTGCTGTCGAGGCAATGGACAGGAACGGTCTGATCAGGGCAAGTCTGACCTTTTACAATACATTTGATGAAATAGATTATTTTATAAACGCAATAAATACTATCTGTGAGGAATTTTAGAATGAATAAATTATATTCCTTTTTGTCTAACAGGTATTTTGGCATAACTGAAAAAGTAATGGGTCTTGTTATCCCATTAGGAAGAAAGAAATTTTCAAGACTCTCACCCGGACTTGTGGAAAAAGAGGGGAAGCTGGGGGATTTAAAAGCAGGTGAGGAGGGGGCGATTATCGGAAGTGGCCCCCTCCCGTTTACAGCTGTTTTATTTGTTCAATGTTTTGATGTTTTTTTGTACAGTGTGGATAAATCTGTAACAGCCTGTGCAATTGCCAAAAGGTTTTTAAAAAAATGCTTTTCAAATGAGAAGGTAACAGTGGTGAATACACGGGGAGAACATTTTGACAAGGAGGTTGATTTTGCATTTTTAACACTTTGTGCGGCCCCGAAAACAAAGCTTATAGAAAGCTTGTTCCAAAAGCACGGGGAAAAAGATGGTTTCAGAGTCATTGCACGGGTCCCGGCAGGTGTTCACAGAAAAAGATTTGATGATATAGACAGGTTAAAGCTTGAAGACAGATATCACATTGAGGAACTGTTTCATCATACGGATTGCGTATTTAAAACAGTTCTTGTTACAAGAAAAAACGCTTTAGGTTTCAATTTTATATAAAAGTCAGGGGGATATAAAAATGGATTTTTCTATAGGAATAGGAATAACAAACAAATGCAATTTTAATTGCAGCCATTGTTACTCAAGAGAGGAAAAGAGCTATGATTTGGATTTTCGTCAAATAAAGGATTTATGTGAAAGTCTGAACATTTCGTCTATCAATTTTGGAACAGGTGAAAGCGGACTCCATGAAGATTTTAGCAAAATAATTGAATATGTGCGTCAAAGAGGAATTAAAACTGCACTTACAACTAATGGTTACACTGTATCCCTGATAAATGATGATTGCTTGAGCGGGTTTAATGACATTGATTTTTCAGTGGACTTTGCAAACAGGGATATGCACGACGGCTTCAGGGGAGCAGGTGCATACAGCTCTGTGCAAAAGGGAGTTGAGAGATGTAAGCGGCTTGGAGTCGAAGTTTCCTTTGCATGTGCAATGATGAAGGATAATTACATGATGATGGATAAAATGGTTGCTCTGGCTAGGGATTTTAATGTTAATCTTCGTGTGAATATCTACAAACCCGTACATACCGAAAAGCATCTGCTTACATATGATGAGTTTTGGGAAGGAATCAGGCGGCTTTTTGCTTCTTCCAAAATAGTGTCCTGCAGTGAACCGATTGTTAATGCAGTACTTAAAAACAAGACTTTGGACGGAGGTTCCAGGTGCGGTAAAAAAAGCCTGCGCATACGTCCGGATGCAGGAATTGTACCATGTGTGTACTGGAATACAAGGACCTCAAGTATTGATGAACTTGTAAAATACAAAACTGAAATGAGCCCGGCTGAATTTGATGAATATATTGAAGACATAACCTATGAAACAAAAATAATACCCAGGGAATGCGAATGCTGCGACAGTCTGGACATATGTCAGGGAGGCTGTGCTGCGAGAAGACTCTACAATAATATGGATAAGCCGGATCCCTACTGTTTCAAGCTATATGGAAAAGAAGTGCCTGAACTCAAGTATGAATGGGGTGATTCCAAGGACCTTGTTCATTCAAGCTATCTATGCACTATCATAGTTCAGTAAAAAATATCAGGACCGAATAGTTAAGGAGATGGGATTATGAGAGAGATAGCAATATACGGCAAGGGCGGTATCGGTAAATCTACAACTTCCGCCAATGTTTGTGCGGCACTTGCTGAAAATAATTTAAAGGTTTTACAGATCGGGTGTGATCCTAAACATGATTCCACCAGAACAGTTGCAGGAAAATTTATTCCCACGGTGCTTGATACATGGAGGCAAAAAGAAAAGGCGGGTACCGAAATCACCAGGGATATGATATTATTCCGGGGTTACAAAGGTGTAAACTGCATTGAAGCGGGAGGACCAGAACCGGGAGTAGGGTGCGCAGGCCGCGGAATTATCAGGATGATGGAGATTATCGAATATTTGAATATTTTTGAAGAAAATTATGACTACGTTTTATATGATGTACTAGGAGATGTTGTCTGCGGAGGTTTCGCAAAACCTATACAGTCTGGGTATGCAAAGGAAATATACATTGTAACCTCCGGTGAATTCATGGCACTTTATGCAGCAAACAATATTGCAATTGCGGTGGAAAAGGTCGGTAAAAGCCGTGGAGTAAAGCTCGGCGGTATAATTTGCAATTCCAGAAAGATAGGAAATGAATATGAGCTTGTTTTGGAGTTTGCCCGGCGGATCAATTCACATATGATACATTTCGTAAAAAGAGACAATATTATTCAGAAATATGAAAGGCAAGCCAAAACGGTGGTTGAAGGAGAGCCTGAATCTGATGCGGCTTCCGACTACAGGATATTAGCCAGGGAGATTAGCAATAACGACAATTTCTCAATACCTACTCCATTGAATTTTGAAGAGCTTATCAGTTTATGTGATGAATATATAGGAGCTTAATATGGGACGTGATGCGGATTATAATGCAATTGCACAATATTACGGTTCTTTGCATGAGTTCAGCGGACATATGTGCAGGAAAAATAACAGGAATGAATGCGGCAATGGGAAGGAAAAGGAAGGCAGCTCCAAAAATAAGCCGATTTGCGACCTCTCAAGCTGTCCCATTGACGGGGCATACCTTACATTGTCAAAAATCGGTTCTCTTGTCATTCTGTTTCACAGTCCGCCGGGCTGCAGCACCGGACTTTGGATACTCTGGGGAGGAGCTTATTCTTTGAAATCCGTTACAGGGACCAAAAAGGTCACAGACTGTATAACATTGTGCACCAATATGAATGAGGACGATGTGGTATACGGCGGAACTGAGAAGCTGAGAGCCGCCGTCCTGGACATAAAGGAGAGGTATGACCCTGAGCATGCAGTAATACTTTCAAGCTGCTGTCCGGGTATCATCGGAGATGACTTTAATGAAGTCGTGGAGGAAGCAAGAGAAAAATTAAATATGAATATTGGCTGGTTGGATACATCGGGCTTTAAATCATGGTATTGGCCCAACGGGTATGATCTGGCCCACCAGTATATTGTTGAACATATAATGGAACCTCCCGATAAAGTGGAAGATGATACTGTAAATATTATCCCGTACGGAAATGCTGCCAGTGCAGATGAAAAAGAATGTGCCAGACTATTGACTGAACTGGGACTTAAAGTACAGATGCCAATGTCGGTGCCGCATACCACGGTGGAAAATATACGGAGAGCCCCTTATGCCAAAGCAAACGTAATGATGTGCCTTACATATGGCTGGAATTTTTGCAGGTCCATGAATAAAAGATTCGGGACTGAATATTCAATGGAATCACATCCTATAGGAAGCTACTTTACAAAGAAATGGATACGGGCAATTGCTAAAATTTTTAATAAGGAAAATGAAGCTGAAGCAATAATACAAAAAGAAATGGATGAGATAGAAGAAAACATTGCGGAGTTGCGTAAGGAACTGGACGGCAAAAGCATAGCAATCAGCGCAGGACACGATAAAGCACCTTCTCTGCTGGCAATGGCACTGGAACTTGGATTAAGAGTATGCTATGTAGGACTTATCACATATGATGACTTGGTGAAGGATAAAATTAAAGAGGTTTCCGATATGTTTAATTACGATGTGGAGTTGTATGTATTCCCGCAAAGCTATGAAGAAATTCCTCTGGTAAAGAAATATAACCCGGATGTCTTTATAGGACCTGCAGGTTTGACACCTAAAAACATTATGATGCAGATACCGGCGGTAAGCACTCATTTCAATGATTTTATAGGCCCGTATTTCGGGTTTAAAGGGCTTGTCAATTTCGGAAGGGAAATCAGGGCCGCAATTAATGATCCCATGCCGCGGTATGCACCGTTTGATTTTATTATAACAGGCAGTGAACGCGTATGCAGTGAAGAATGGTACAAAAATTTTAAGAAAAGGGAAGATATCAATGAATTCATATGAAATTGTGTCAGAAAAATATCACGCATTTGAACCTTCCCACTCCTGTGGTCTGGCTGGAGGATTTCTTGGGTGTCTGGGGTTCGGTAACAGTTCATTTCTGGTACATGGTTCATCAGGCTGCGGATTTGCAATGAGATACGGTCTTGCCCAGCATTGGAAAAGTTTTATACCATGTCCGGTAACAAATCTCCATGAAAGGGATGTTATTTTCGGGAGTACAAAGCTTCTCAGGGAGGGTATCGATAAAATTGAAAAGATACACACTTCGGACATACTTTTCGTACTTACCTCCTGTTCTTCAGAAATTATTGGGGATGATATCGAAGAAGTTGTACTGGAAGAGTCCGTGAACAGAAATAAGAAGATTATTGCTGTACAGGTAGGCGGTGTATCAGGAAATATATTTGACGGATATAATGATTATTTGTACAAAGTAATTAAAGATTTTGACGAAAGGTTCAAGGCTGGATGCAGGGAAGATACTTCGGCTGAAAAATTAAAGCAAATTGATATCTTCGGGATTATACCACTGTATGATATGTTTTTTCGCGGCGACATGGCCGAACTGAAACGTACGCTTCTCCGCATGGGTGTTGAAGTCAACAGTTTCATGAGCGGAGAATGTTCGGTAGAGTCAATGAACAGGTTGTTCCATAGTGATCTTGCGGTATCCGTTTCAGGAAGAATAGGACATAAAGCCCTGCAAAAGCTGAAAAGGACAAATGGAATAAGTACTCACGAGTTCGGTATTGCGCCTATTGGTTTTAAATATACAAAGCAGTTCTTCGAGAAAATAGCCTCTATTTTAAATATTGATTCCAATTTTATAACAAAAATACTGGAGGAAGAAGAGTTAGGTGCAAGAAAAAAAATGCTCAGAGGTTTTGATTTCTCGAAAGTCATGTTTACATCCGGGAGGGCGGCTATTATCGGCGAACCGTCAAGGAGTATTGCACTTGCCAATTTCCTTATTAATGAATTGGGAATGAAGCCGGTTATGATAGCTTTTACATCAAAGGTAACAAATGATGAACTTGTTGAATTGGATGACATATTAAAGGTCAGAAGCAATAAGACTGTTGTTTTAATTGAAGAGGATACCTACCTTATCAGGAAGTGTCTTCTTGAAAACAATCCGAATATAGTTTTCGGCAGAAGTATTGACCGGCTGAAGGAATTGGATAAGACAGCCCATATAACCTGGCAGTTTCCTTCAACAGACAGGCTTGTTATATATGACAGGCCGTACCTGGGGTTTAATGGCATTATTTCAATTGTTGACGATGTTGTTAATGCATTCTCCAAAATCTGGTATTGACCCCGACATGGAAACGGCGGGAGTAAGGATAACATTTTTGGGTATAAACAAAATTTCTGCATAACGTACCTGTAAAAGTATAAATAATCAGGAAGGCGGACCGTACATGGGTGAAATAAAATCAAGTAAAAAAAGTGACCAGTACTTCTGGAAGGAAAATTTTGAAACATTTGAAGGTGAAGAAGCTGTCAGATATCATGAGGGAGTTACTAAATACCCTTTTAATCTGAATTTGTATGATGTGCTGATGGAAAAACTTCTTGGGCCAATACTGAATTCAGGAAGACCGCTTAAAATCCTTGATGCAGGCGGAGGGACCGGGAAATGGGCGATATATTTTGCTGAAAAGGGACACTCGGTTACTTTAATGGATGTGGCCGAACCTATGCTGAAGGTTGCAAAGGAGGCTGCGGAGCAGGAAGGACTCGGCAGTTCCATAATTATTGAGAAGGGGGACATTGTCAATCTTGCATATGAAGATGAAAGCTTTGACTTTGTTTTCAGTGACAGAAATCCCATATCACATTGCGGCAGAAAAGAGGACTCCTATAAATCCGTTCAGGAACTTTACCGTGTATTGAAACCCGGCGGAACTATTTTGGGATGTGTGTTGAACAGACTTAGAAAAGTTGCACAGATGTCAATGGAATTGGACCTGGACAGAGCTTTAAAGCTTGTGGCTGAAGGAGATTTAAAACGTTCGGAAAATGAGTATACCCATTATTACTTGCTTGATGAGTTAAAAGACGTTTTAGAGAGTAAAGGCTTCAATGAAGTTAAAATATGCGGCACCACAATTTTTGCGGAATTTATTCCTACGGCGTGGGTTCTTGATGAAATTCCGGTCAAAAAACTACTGGAGCTGGAAGAAAAAGCCAGGGAGTATCCTGAAATGACCAGTTATGGTGTCAGATTTCACTTTACAGCAAAAAAGCCTTGTTAATAACCGGAATTTTTGACGAAAGGGCGATAGTTTGCTTATCTTTAATACCGGAAGTACAGCAATGACTGTGATTTAAGAAAATTTTGGAGGCGAAAAATGTTAAGTAACAATGTGCCCGGCATAAAGCAGATAAAGCTCCATATACACCCATGTTACTCAGAACAGGCACACGGCAGGTTTGCAAGGCTCCATCTGCCTGTTGCGGCCGACTGCAATCTTGATTGCAATTATTGTGAGAGATGTGTCGGAGGTGCGAGCTTCCATTCGTACCGGCCTGCTTTTACACGTGAGATTTTAAATCCGAAGCAGGCATTTAACCGGGTCATGGACTGTGTCAATCAAACCGATAGATTGAAGGTTGTGGGTATTGCGGGGCCGGGAGAGCCGCTGGCAAATCAGAGTACTTTTGAAACCTTTGAACTGGTAAGAAGAAATTTTCCGGACCTGCTCTTATGCATAAGTACCAACGGCATCCTGCTTCCGGAAAATATTCAAAGGCTGAAGGAACTGAATGTAAATTCCATTTCAATAACCATAAACAGTTTGAGAATGGAAACTATCCAAAAGATTTATGGAGCCGTAAAGGTAAATGGGAATAGAATAGATGGCAAAGAAGCGGCCTGCTGTATAAAGGAAAAACAGTTAAAAGCTCTGGAGAGCCTTGCGGGAAGTAAAATGGAATTTAAAGTCAATACTATTGTAATTCCTGGAATTAATACCGGCGATATTGCAGAAGTCTCAGAAACAATAGCCTTTTACGGAGCAGTTCTTCATAATATTGTACCTCTGATCCCCCTTGGAAGATTCAGCAATATGAGAAGAACAGATTGTGAAGAGCTAAAAGCTGCCAGAAAAGCCAGTGAAAAATATATGAAGCAGTTTCTGCTGTGTAAACAATGCCCGGCGGATGCATTTGACATTCCGGGAGGGGCCTGTGGATATTCTCGGATGTGAAAGGAGGGGTAGTGTGAATTATTGGGATAGGCAATTTTCGGAGAATTCAAATTTATATGGTATGCGGCCGTCATTAAGCGCCAGATATATTTCATTTATCTCCAGGAAAAAAAACTGTAAGAATTTATTGGAGGTAGGCTTCGGTTATGGAAGAGATATGCTCTATTTTGCCCGCAATTCCTTTTCTGTGAGGGGTATAGACAGTTCCGCCGTCGCACTTGAGATAAGCAAAAAGCTTGCACTCCGGAACAACATATGTGTGGATCTCAGAAACGAGGATCTAATCAATACCACAATTGAAAAAGGTTCAATTGACATAATTAATTGCTTTCATTTTTTTCACCTCATGCTTGAAGATGAAAGAAAAAAAGCTGTGGATGTTATATATGCTTTGCTCAGAGAAAACGGAATTATAGTGCTGAATGTATATTCTGTAAAAAACAAGGAATTCGGCATTGGAGATGAAGTGGAAAAAAATACATATGATTTTGGCGAGGTAAAAGGTCGTCCGGTGCACTTTTTTGATACAGAGGAGTTAAGTGAGCTTTTTAAATCCTTTGATATTCTTAAGCTGCGGGATTTCAAACTTTTTGAATACCATGGGGGCAGACATTACCATGATGAAATATATCTGGTTGCCCGAAAAAAATAAGCAAATTGCGTAAATGTGGAGGTATTGTTATGAAAGAAAGATTGAACATCAAAGTAATTGAAAGAGTAAATGAATTTACTGAGGATTTTTTGTCTGATGCCGACGGGATTCTGGACAAAAAGACCATAGAACTTATTGCGATCGGAGTAAGTGTATGTGTAAATTGTGTTCCCTGCACGGATTTTCATATTGAGGAGGCCATGAAAAATGGAGCCACAAAAGAGGAAATCAATAAGGTTTTTAAAATTATTATGGCGGTTAATACCGGAAAAATTAAAGTTTTCTCCAGGGACCTGAAGACAGAATTCTAACAGGATAAATTTATATAATTAACATTTCTATTGCTTCAGGTGGAATTGGAGGAGGATATGGAGAGATATTCCATAATAAAAAATGTTACCGCCGTAACTACATCGGCTGGAATCAAGATGTGGGAAATCCATTCGGATAATGTTATGATGACCTACTTTGAGCTCCAGCCCTATTGCGGACATGATATGCATTCACATGAAAACGAGCAGATTACATATATCATTGAGGGTGAGATGGATATAGAAATCGGAAATGTAAGCCATATGCTGACTGCAGGGGATGCCATAGTTATTCCTTCGGCGATTCCGCATAAAACCTATGCAAGGGAAAAACTGACTAAAACCATAGACTGCTGGTACCCGGTCCGCAAAGATTTCATTAGTAACACGTAATTCAAAGTTACAGACCACCAGGCCTGTATTGAATACACGCACCTGATTGGGGGAGTAAGAATGAGGGTACTGCTAGTTGAACCGCCGAAAAGGATCAGCAGGTCAAACAGTTTTGAGGATGACTTGAGAGAGCTGTTGTTTTTCCCGTTAGGGCTTGGCTATTTATTTTCGGTATCAAAAAATGCAGGTTTTGAAGTGGATTTTCTGGACTGCTATCAAAAAGGCTGCCATACTTTTACCGATATTGAGGGTAGTAATACTGTCCGGGTTGGTATCAAGGAAGCTGAGATTTCCGAGTATATACAAATGTTTAAGCCCGACGTTGTAGGAGTATCATGCATAATTTCCAACAGATTTTACGATGTACTGGATATTTGCAGAATTGTAAAGAAAATTGATAAGGGGATTGTAACAGTTGTCGGGGGAGGGCACCCGACAATCCAGTCGGAAGATACTCTTTCCAACAGTGAAATTGATTTTATTATCAGAGGGGAGGGGGAAAATTCGTTTTTAAGGCTGTTATATGCCATACAGGAAGGTATTGTTGACGGGAGGATAATAGACGGTGTCATATATAAGTATTGCGGACAGATATGTGAATCACCCGAAATAGATTTTATTGATGATTTGGATACTTTGCCGTTTCCTGCTTATAAAGAAATGGGATTCGAGAGATATATTGAAGATAACCGGACAGCTTCAATCATAACCTCAAGAGGCTGTACACAGCAATGTGTATTCTGCCTGGCTCCTAAAATATGGGGTAAAAGATATAGAAGCAGAAGTGTGGAAAATATACTTGAAGAAATCATTTATCTTAAAGAGAATTTCCAAATAGACAGGATAAACTTCCTGGACGATAATTTTTTAAAAGACAAGCCCAGAGCTAAAAAGCTATTTGAAGCCCTGATTGAAAATAAGTATGT
The DNA here is from genome assembly GCA_023392075.1 of Bacillota bacterium. Lineage (GTDB taxonomy): Bacteria > Bacillota > Clostridia > Acetivibrionales > DSM-1351 > Ruminiclostridium. The sequence continues at coordinate 17,825 of JAEVZU010000051.1, forward strand.
AAAATCCTGGTCGACAGAGCATGGAGTAGAACCCTATCTGCTTGATGAAGAATTGGTTAATCTGATGGTTGAAAGCGGCTGTGAGAAAATAGGACTTGCTATAGAATCAGGCGACCAGTGGGTACTGAACAATATTATAAAAAAACCCGTTGATCTAAACAGGGTTAAAGAAATTGTAAAATACATCAAGCCTTTTGACATAAAGCTTAGAGGTTTTTTTATCATGGGAATACCCGGAGAAAAGATTTTGAATATAGAAAATACCATTAATTTTGCCAGAGAACTCGAATTGGATTCATGTGCTTTTTTTAGTGCCATACCGATTCCGGGTACCGAGCTTTATGAAATTTGCAAAAATAACGGATATGTGAGAAAGGATAAGCTCGAGCTTCTGAAATATAATTTCAGTACTGTAAATATAGAAACCGAGGATTTTTCCCGTAAAGATATTGAAAACTTGCTGGCGAGAGCAAAGGAATCGGTAAAAGCCGGCACCTGAATATTCTTGTATTGCTATACAAATTAATATATAATAAAGCCAAAATATCCATAAATGGAAGAAATATGCTATGACTGTAAAGTCAATGAGGTAGGTTATGGGTGCTTATTTATCTTTAATCAAAATCTCCTTTAAAAATGCTTTTGCCTATAAAGTAACCTTTTTTACAAGCTTGATAGGTATTATTATCACTATACTTGCCCAAATGGCTGTATGGAGGTTTGTGTACAGTAAAGATGCGGACATGCTTGTGTACATGACCAATTATGTCATTATTTCCAATATATTGGGTATTTTATATTCGGACAGGATCATTATGCCTCTTGGTGAGAAAATAAGAAATGGGAATTATGTAATGGATTTGTTAAAGCCCATTGAAACTGTTTCGTTTATATGGGGGATGTCTTCCGGTCAAATGCTGGCAGGCCTGTTTAATCAGGTTTTACCGACAGCAGTTATATTTCTTCCGTTCCTTATAACAATTCAATATAATATACAAAATCTACTATGGTTTTTGGTTGTATGTATATTGAATTTCATATTGATAAGTTTAATTTTCATAATAGTTGGTTTTCTGGCTTTCATAGTAATTGAAGTATGGCCCTTTCACTATTTCACCACCGAAACTATACGGCTGTTATCCGGTTCAATTATTCCTATAGCCTTATTCCCATCCTGGCTGTCAAAATTAGTGAGTTTTACTCCGTTTCCGTTTATATATTCTTTTCCGCTGAGGATTATTTTGGAAGACCTTACTTTAAAGGAGATTACATATAATTTATTTATCCTTGTGATATGGATTATAGTGCTATCAATGGTTTTAAGGGTCATTCAAAATATTGCGGTGAGAAAAAGCATAGTGCAAGGAGGGTAACACATTTGCTGCAGACAATAAAGCTTTATTTTACATATGTGGGCATGTACTTCAGATCGAGGATGGAGTACCGGGCAACCTTTTTCTTTGGCAGCTTTTCAAACTTTTATTATTACCTGATAGTATATGCCACGCTGATAATAATGGTGCATAAATTCGGAACCATTAATGGCTGGAACTATTCCGAGCTTATATTGCTTTACAGCTTTAATCTGATAGCTTATGCCATCAGCGGGGTATTTTTCTGGCAGACTATTTTTAATCTGGAATCCAAGGTCACAAGCGGTGAATTTGACCGGTTTTTGTTAAGGCCGGTGGGAATAATCACACAACTTGTCTGCCAGGAATTCGGTTATGTTTTTCTGGGACAGATAGTAGTCTGTATGTTTTTTTTAATTCCTGCCCTGGTGTCGCTGCATTTGAAAATCACTCTGATAAAAGTGTTATTTATTCTATATACCATTTTGGGAGGAGTGATGTTTCATGCAGGTGCAGTTATAATAATAGGCTCGCTTAGCTTCTGGCTGATGCGTTCAACGCAGATAGGCTGGGTCGTATATTATGATGTGAGGAATTTTACAAATTATCCGGTAAGCATTTATCCAAATTATATAAAGTTTATTCTGACGTTTTTATTGCCCTGGGCTATTGTAAATTATTATCCGAGTCTGATTATACTGAATAAGTTTTCAAATAATTTCGAGTTTATCTTAGGTACTATTTCACCCTTAATCGGGGTAGGTATTTTTGTATTTTCACAGGTGGTGTTCAAATTGGGGTTAAGACGGTATTCAGGGACAGGAAGCTAGGAGGACAGGGTTATATGAATATGATTGAGGCGGACAATTTATCTCAGTATTACAGGATTGCCAGGCGGGACAGGAATCTGGTCAAATATTTATTCTCCCGGGAATATGATATAAAAAAAGCTCTGGACGGAGTCAGTTTTAATATCTCCAAAGGAGAACTGGTAGGGTATATAGGAGCTAACGGTGCAGGTAAATCTACAACTATCAAAATACTTACCGGCATTCTGGTGCCTACGGGCGGTCAGGCCAGAGTGCTGGGCAATATACCACATGTTAAAAGGAAACAGAATGCCGCCCAAATAGGTGTTGTATTTGGACAGAGAACTCAGCTCTGGTGGGATTTGCCTCTTGTGGATTCCTTTGAACTTTTGAGAAGGATGTACCGTGTTCCGGTGTTGGAATATAACAAAAAAATTAAATATTTCACTGAGATCTTAGAGTTGGACAGTTTTATCAATACTCCTGTGCGGCAGCTTAGCCTGGGGCAGAGGATGAGGGCTGATATTGTTGCATCGCTGCTGCACAATCCCCAAATACTGTTCCTTGATGAACCTACCATCGGGCTTGATATTGTGGCTAAAAAAAATTTAAGGCAGTTTATTAAAAAAATGAGAAATGAGTATGAAATTACAGTAATACTTACAACACATGATATGAAAGATATAGAAGAGATATGCGGCAGAATGATCCTTATTGATAAAGGTAAAAAAGTATTGGATATGAAGATTGAGGATGTACATAACAAATTTGGCGGCATAAATACACTTATTGTTGATTTTGATTCGGAACCTGAAAATATTTCTGTACCATATCTTACTTTAGTTTCAAAGGATGGCCCCAGATGGACATTTACCTTTGAACGTGACATGATTTCGTCCAGTGAGGCAATTTTCAAAATATCTTCACTTTGCCAGGTAAGGGATGTGTCATTGAAGGAACCTGATATAGAAGATATTGTGAGGGATATATATACCGGCAAGTGTGATGTGGGTGCGCTGACAAAGGTACAGATTTAAATAGCGGGTATGGGCAAAGTATTATTTTATTTAATGGAAAGAGGTTGCTTGTATGAATGAAATTGAAAAAAAGGTAAGACTGATATTAAAAGAGCATACAGTTTTAAAAAAGCCGGTGGATCAGATAGAGTCCGGGGAAGATTTGGTGCGTTGGGGAATGAATTCAATAAATGTTATTAAGCTGATCGTTGCAGTTGAGGAGGAATTTGGTTTTCAGTTTGATGATGAGGAGTTGACCGGAAATAAAATGCATACCATCGAGAATATAGTGGCGTACATTAAAGAGAAGCTGAGTTGAGGGAAGGATAGAAATTATGGATAAAAATTCGTCCCAATGCTATTCTGACGCTGAAACCCTGGGGTTTTTAGTTCAATTCAGAATGTGGAGCAATAAAGTGAGGTTATACCTGGCTGAAAATTACGGCAATTCTTTTGCAAGTGAAATTGTAAAAGACAGCAAGAAGGAATTTCAGGAGATAATTATGTCCATGCCATTTATAGGTGGTGACCAAAATCCTTTTTCAAGAGAATTAATTTTTTATACACAGTGGTTGGCGGTTTACAGGACTTTAAAAAAATATGGCAAATCCATGGAGGAGATTGCTGATATTTTGAATAATATACATTTGCTCTATGTGGGTGATATTAGTGAAGAAAAAGCCGGAGAAATGGTTGAAAAATGGTTCTCTGAAACCAGAGCCAAATTCAGAATGTTTTCACAGGAGCAGAGTACCTGGAAATGGAAGTATATAGAAGGGGACAGGAGTGAATTTGATTTTGGAATAGATGTTTTTGAGTGCGGCTTGCTGAATTTTTTTAAGGTTTTTAATGCGGAGGAACTTGTACCGGTTGTATGCATGGCGGATTTGATATGGAATGACGTTGTTGACCTGGGATTAAAGAGGACTGAAATGATTGGCTGCGGAGATAAGGTGTGCAATTTCAGATGGAAAAAGGAGGGGTGACTTATGGAGAAATACTGGGAAGTCATAATGCCCAATCTTGAAAGCGGCAAGGAGCCGGTGTTAATAGCGGAGTGGCTTGTAAAAAGCGGAGATAGGGTATACAACAGGAAACCCGTTGCTGTGCTTGAAACAGATAAGTCTACTATTGAAATGGAAAGTGATTATGACGGATATATATTTTTAATTGCTGAAGAGGGCACAGAAAAGCTGCAGGGAGAAATAATTGCTGTTATCACCCGGGAGAATGATTCATCAATTGTAAATACTCTCTATTGACAATGTACAATACGTTTTTGAGTGGCAAAATAGCCGGCGTGAGGCATGGTATACATTGTCAATAGAGGGTAAATATCTTTAATAAAAATAAAAAAGGGCGGTATTGGGGCCATGAGTACAAATAGTATGTATATTACCGAAACACACGATATAAAAGAACTTAGGATTAAAGTTCAAAAAGAAATAAATACGTATATGACTTATTCACTTCCGCTTTGTGCTGTGTTGAAAGATGAAAATATGTATTCATGGTTATATGAGCATTTTATACAGATCTACGCATTAAAGGATAATAACGGCGGAATATGGGTGGATTATCTCGAAGACAGGATTTTCTACAGGGATATAGCAGAATATTCAATTATACAGGCCAAAGCAATGGAAAATGAAGGCAGCATAATAGATTTTATAATAGATAAAATCAATCAGGGATATTATGTTATTACCTTTATAGATGAATTTTATCTCCCAAACAAGATACCATACGGTGTAGAACATAATATCCACCAAATTATGCTTTACGGCTACAACAATGTTGAGGGCAAATTCAATACGGTTTCTTTTGACAATCAATATGATTTTACAGCCTACAGCTATAAATATGACCAGATTGAGTCTGCATACGAGAAGGGAAAATTACTGTATAGTGCTGACATGCCCTGGTTACAAAATGAAACTGTAGAATTGATCAAGCCTAAAAACATGGAGGCACCTTACCACAGCAGGCTGGATATTATTTTAGACGACATAAGGAAATACAAGTGCGGAGAGGATGGCAACGCCAGGATACGCCCGTTTAATCTGGCATTCGGGGAAAAAGCAAGTTTTGGCAGAGCAGTTATGGAGGATATTATTGAATATCTCAAATACTGGGATAAAAGCAAAGCCTCCGTCGACTATAGATATATTCACTTACTATGTGAACATAAATTATTGATGCTTAAAAGGCTCAAACATATTTATGCCCTATGCAATAATGACAAAGCTATTAACAGGGCAATTGAAGAATATTCACAAATAGCTGAAAAATCAAATATTTTAAGGGTCTTGTTCTTAAAGGAAACATTAGTTGAAAACAATTTCAGGACAATATTCCAACCTGTTAAAAACCGTGATGCTATAAATAAATTAACGGATATAACAGATTATATTAAACAAAATGAAGTTAAAATACTGGATGAAATTATGGGCACATTGATGAATTATATATAAATATTATCTTATAGAAGAATAAAATCATGTTTTGTAATTAAGAAAGGTTTTATATGAGCGATGTAATAGACTGCCTGTTAATAGGATATGCCTGGGAGTCCGAAATAAGTCCGTTTTTAATGGAAAGCGGACATCAAGTTTCCAGGTTTAATTTCGATTTTAATTTTAATAAGGAATTTAATGCAGCAATTGCTTATTTGGGAACTTACCTGCATAGACGTGGTTTTACTTTTGATTATATTAATTCGGCAGCAGACGAGCAGGAATTGCTGATAAGGAAATTGACCAGTCAAAACATTTTAAGTGTGGGTATATCAACTACATTTTGCCTGGATATAAACCAGGTAATAAAAACCATAAAACTAATCCGGAAGTATAATTCATCAGTAAAAATTATTGTAGGAGGCGCTTTTATTGTATTATATACAAGAGAACTGGCAGAAAGCGGAGAGAAGATGCTTCAATTCATTCTCGGAAAGGTAAGGGCCGACTTTATAATTGACAGCTTTCAGGGAGAAGATGCATTGGTCGGAATCCTTAATACTTTAAAAGTCAGCGGGTATTTACCTGACGAGGTACCCAATATTTATTATAAAAGCGGTAACGATTATTTTTATACCTGGAATTCAACTGAAAATATCAATTTAGGGGAAAATATGGTGGATTGGACTCTCTTTAAGGACAGGGCGGAAAAAATCGTTCCTGTCCGGACATCTGTTTCCTGTCCTTTCTCATGCTCGTTCTGTACATATCCGTTAAATAACGGAAAATACAGGTATGTTGATGCTGAAGCTGTGGAAAGGGAACTGGATTCCATACAGAGAATAGGGAAGGTCGAATATGTACATTTTGTGGATGATGCACTGAACATTCCTAAAGAGCGGTTTGTTGACATTCTTAAAATGATGATAAAGAACAAATATACCTTTAAATGGTACTCCTATATCAGGTGCCAGCATTTGGACAGAGAGACGGCCGGATTGATAAAAATGAGCAACTGTGAGGGAGTATTGCTGGGAATAGAATCAGCAAACAACCATATGCTGAGACGTATGAATAAACAGATAGATGTGGATATATACAGAAAAACAATAGCCATATTGCATGAGCATAAAATACCCAGTTACGCACTCTTCTTTTTTGGATTTCCTGGAGAGACTGCCGATTCAATAAATGATACCATTAATTTTATTGAGGAAGTGAAACCTACCTTCTATTTCATCGGGGTATGGCATAATGATCCGCGTACACCAATCAACAATGAGGCAGAAGAGTACCATATAGAAGGAACAAATCGTTCCTGGTCGCATAAAACGATGGACTATGCTACTGCTGAAAAATTTAGAAATGAGGCACTTCTTAAGATAAAAAATTCAATTCCGTTAAGTTTCTATTACAGTGATATATTTCAAATGCTAAGAGCCGGTTACTCATATGAGAAAATAAATGATATTTGCAGGGCCAGGATTTGGTTATAAGAAATAGGAGGTTTTTTATGCAAAAATTGAACATGGATTTAGCCCCTGTTATTGGATATTTACATCATGCATATCTTTTATCGGTTGCTCAAGAGCACGCTGACTTCGAGAAGTGGTTTGTTTCAAATTACATACAGCTGAGATATTACCCTGAAACAAACTGGCTTAATTTCTACAGGCTGGAAGCATTTGAAACGGGTATTGAGATTTGCCCTTTAATAGACCTGCAGGTGGTAAAAAGTGAAATGCTTAAAATCAATAACATTAATATAGAAGATTTAATAATAAACTGTATTAAGCAAAACTGCTATGTGTGGATTTTTATCGATGAGTTCTACGATCCCAACCGAATTGCATATAAAACCACACACGTAATACATGAAAACTTTATATACGGGGTTGATCCGGAGGAAAAATGCTTTTACTCGGCAGGTTTCGATCTGTGGCAAAGCTACTCCTTTTCGAAAATCAATTTTGAGGATTTGAAAAAAGCCTTTTATAGCGTACCCTATAACCTTCCTGTCAAAATGTTAAATCCAAACACCAAAGCTAATTATAAATTTGAGATAGATAATACTAAAAATCTTTTGTATGATTATTTAAATTCGCAGAATACTTCCCTGCGAAATACAATGTTTAAAAATTCCAGCGGGGACTGTGTTTATGGCATGGATATCTATGAATACCTCAAAAAATATTTTGAAGGCTTTTTATACAAAAAAGGTGAATCTGATATCCGCATACTTCATATACTTTGGGAACATAAAAAATGCATGAGTATTCGGATCAGGTATCTGTTTGAGAATAATTATCTGAACCGGTCAGGCTTTTCCGATTTTATGGATGTCTTTAAACCTATTGAAAATAAAGCGTTATTAAATAGGAACTTGCAGATGAAATACAATATAACCCATGATAGCAACATTATTAAAAAAATTATCAGGTACATTGATGAAATATATAATGAAGAGGCTGTTATTCTTAATAGAATATTGGAAAACATTATCTCTTGATGCTTAAACTGTATGTAACAATAATAATCAAGCCAGGTATTTGCAAAAACAAAACCTGGCTTGATTATTATTTATGGGCAGTAGTAATGAATTTGCTTAAGCCCTCCGGCAATACTGTGCATATATTCAACAATCCAAGGTATGTCCCAGGTTTGTTTAATGTTTTATAATTAGGTAAAGTGAGATAAAATCACTATACCCTCTATTAACAATTGTCAATAGAAGGTAAATATACTTAAGGTAGAGTGATAATGATAAAAAAAATTACGCACAAGTATTTTATCAGATATTTTATACCCTTTACAATCCCAATATTTTGTTTGGGTATACTTTTTTTCTATAATAATATAACTTATACAAACAAGGCTTCCGAAAACTACAATATGGCTTTACTGCAGCAGTTCGCAAGTGAATTTGACAGTATTCTGCTTAAAAATCAAAATACGGCGCTGCATATGTCCGGGGATAACCTGATATTGTCATTTAACAATAAGACTGCTACTACAAACAATTCACAGACCCCGGAACTGTTAAAACTCCTCAAATCATATGAAGTCAACCTCACAGGGGATGTAACCCTGGCTTTATATCCCAGGGGCGGAGATTTAATATATCTGGAGGATGAAATTATTCCCTACACCGAGTTTGAGAAAACAAAGGAATATGAGTTCGCATTGAGCATTTCGGGATTTTTTACAAAATTGAACGGCATATCCAGCGAGTATTCCTTTCAAATCAAAAATCCATATAAAAATGCGACAGAGTATGCTGCTATTGTTATGTATCCTATTCCTACCATTGCCGCAAATCCAACCAGTACGGTATGCTTTATGATAAAAGATACAAAGTTCATAAAAACCACACAGAGATTTTTTGGTAATACACCTGTAAAGGTATATGTCTTTAACTCCAGTTATCAGAATATCTATGCCAGTGATCAGTCTGAAATTCCAGAAGTAATATCCGCAATAAAAAATAATTATTTGGGAATTTCCGAATATGAAAAAGACGGTTCCAAGCAGGTATTAATGAGGACTATCTCGGATAATTCAAACTATCAATATATAGTTTCCATGCCCAAGGATGTATTTTATCATGCTGGACAGAGCAGGATGAGCTTTTTAATCCTGTTGATGGCTGTACTTGTAATATTCAGTGTTATTATGGCTGTATTGCTTGCAAAAAATTACTACAAAAGTATTGCAAATGTTGAAACCAAAAAGCAGGAAATTGCTGTGGAGCTTAACAATCAGTGTCTGATTGTAATTGAACTGGTATTGAAACGTCTTTTAAACGGCAGCCTCAGACATCCAAAGCAGCTGGAATACAATTTAAACTGTGCGAATATAATTTTTGATAAAAAATCTTTTACAGTAATTACGGTATTATTCAATAATTGCTTTTTAATTGAGGAGCAAGTGGATGAATTGACCCGTAATATAAAATTAATGAACACAAATTTATTATCCTTCTACCCTGTTAAAATCCAGGAGGAAAACAAAATTTCCGTCATTCTTAATTTTGAAGCTGAAGAAGTATCAATTCCGGCAATTGTCGAAGACCTTTATGACTATATATCCGGCTTCGCTCTCTATGATTTTGAAATTGGATGCGGAGGTATATATGAATATCCGGTCAATATTTGCAATGCCTTTGTGGAATCAATAGTTGCTGTCAGTGAAAAAATAAATGTTCAAAAGGGAAGGTGCTATGTATTTGAAAATGCACCTGAATCCGAAGAGGGTTTTTATTATCCGCATATTGAGGAGGCCGTAATACAGCAAAGTATAAAAAACGGCAATCCGGACATTGCCATATTCTCATTGTCAAATATTTTTAGAAAGATACAGCAGGTAGCTACTTCAAACCTGATTTTTAAGTGCCTGTATTATGATATGGTGAATATGATTGTAAAAATAGCTTCAGCAATAGGATTTCCGTTGAAATCAAGAGAGATATCCGAGCTTTCGGGCTATGAATCGTTGGAAATGCTGCAGCAGAAAATAGAAGAAATAATAAAAAGCTTATCGAAAAGTACTATGGAATTCAACGAACATCGGGCTAACAGTACCAAATTGAAAGTAATAGAATATGTACAGAAAAACTATACTGATAATAATCTTTCGCTGGATACTCTGGCAAATGAATTTGATCTTTCATACAGTTATGCCAGTAAAATTTTTAAAGAGGAAACCGGTCAGAACTTTTTATCCTATATCACACAACTGCGATTTAACTTTATAAAGAAACAGCTTTCCGATACAGATATACCTATAAAAGATATTATCACGCAGGCAGGCTATCTGGACGCGGCAAATTTCATGCGGAAGTTCAAGCAGAGTGAAGGAATTACATTGGGACAATACAGGCAGAGCAGGCACAAATAAGTGTCTGCTTGATTTTTATCTTTTAATTCAGTCTCCGAACGCACTAATACGGTACATAATCTCATAAATATGTATCTTTTTTTTATTATTGCATTTTTTATGATTTTATTTATACTCACAAATTACACATGTAAGGAAATGAAATCACATATTGTCTCCCGGTATGTGTCAAGGTAACATTTAGCCATGGCACTTTGAAAATATATTCTGGTTTGGGAGGACAAATATGGCGGCAGAAACATCTTCAGGTTCCAATATGCATAAGCCAAAAAAAGACAGCTTTTGGGCACTTCTTAAGAGAGATTATAAAAGGAATAAAGCGGTATATTGGATCATTGCACCTGTAATTCTCTATTATTTAATATTTATGTACATACCAATGCTTGGGCAGATAATTGCTTTTCAGGAATACCGGCCGGCCAAAGGGATTCTTGAAAGCACATGGGTGGGCTTTCAGAATTTTATAGATTTCTTTAAAGGGCCATTCGCATTAAGACTTATTAAGAATACAATTGTTATCAGTTTCAGTGAGATTTTATTTGGATTTCCCATGCCAATTATTCTGGCATTGCTGTTGAGTGAATTGCACGGTTCTGTATATAAACGCGTTTGTCAGACAATAACTTATATGCCTCACTTTATATCACTGGTTGTTGCATGTGGTATAGTAATAAACTTCACAGGAAGTGAGGGCATTATAACTGTAATTCTTTCAAAGCTGGGCATGGACCCAACTAATATGCTCAGCAGTTCGAAACATTATGTACCGATTTATGTTATAAGCGGTATATGGCAAAGTGTGGGCTGGGGAAGCATTATTTATCTGGCTACTCTTTCGGGAGTGGATCAATCCTTATACGAGGCGGCTTCTATTGATGGTGCAGGCCGCTTTAAAAAAATTCTTCATATATCATTTCCGGCATTGGTACCAATAATATCCATACAGCTGATTATGAGAGTCGGCCATATCATGAGTTCGGGAGCCGAAAAGACTATATTGCTGTATAATCCAGCCGTTTATGATGTGGCGGATACTATTGCCTCCTATGTTTACAGGATAGGCATCACACAGCAGAGCTACAGTATGGCTGCAGCGGTGGGAGTTTTCAACTCCATTATAAACTTGAGCCTTGTTATTTTTGCAAACTGGTTCAGCCGACGTTATGTAAAAGAGAGTTTATGGTAAACAAAATTTTATAAGATTGTGGAAGGAAGGTCGAAAAATGTTTTCATCAATAATGAAACGATCTGTACCTGATTTAATATTTGATATTGTAAACTATCTGTTGGTAGGATTAATTACTGTGATTTGCCTGTATCCGATGATATATGTCATAGCTGCATCCTTCAGCGATCCGGTTTTACTTATGAGCAATAAGAGCCCGCTGATAGCACCGTTGGGCTTCTCTATAGACGGTTACAGAATTGTATTAAATAATGTGAACACCTGGATCGGGTATGGCAACACCATATTCTATGTGGTTGCAGGTACAGCCATTAACATGTTTATGACAACTCTCGGAGCATATGCACTTTCAAGAAAAAATTTTATGCTGCGTAAGTTCTTTACGATAATGATTGTGTTTACCATGTATTTTTCAGGCGGAATCATACCTAATTTTTTACTTGTAAAAAATCTTGGACTGCTTGATACAAGATGGGCGGTAATAATACCGACTGCCATTGGTACATGGAATTTACTTATAATGAGAACAGCATTTGCGAGTATTCCGGATAGTTTGGAAGAGGCTGCAAAAATAGACGGTGCAAACCATTTTACATTACTTTTTAAAATACTGGTTCCGGTTTCAAAGGCTACAATGGCTGTCATCCTGTTATTCTATGCAGTTGGACATTGGAATTCATGGTTTAATGCAATGATTTACCTGCCCACTTCACGTAATCTGTATCCTATGCAGCTGTTTTTACGGGAGATACTGGTTACAAGCTCGGAGGTCACATCAGGTGACAACGAGATAAACTATATGGGAGAACTGGTGAAGTACTCCACAATAATTGTTTCCACACTTCCAATTTTATGTTTGTATCCATTTTTGCAAAAATACTTTGTTAAAGGAGTAATGATGGGTTCCGTTAAAGAATAACCGTTTTTAAGATTTAAGTTTGGGGTACGGCAAAAATAAAACATTGAAATATCAGTAATTGACATATTGCAATGTCTTATTTTGAGACAGCTCCCTAAAAAATAAAAAGCAAAGTAAAGGAGAGAAATATTTATGAATTTGAAAAAGCTTTTAGCAGGGGTTCTTGCCTTAACAGTAGTTTTATCAATGCTGGCCGGGTGCGGAAATACAAAGAACGCTTCAAACAGTACTTCCGGTGACACTGCAAACGTATCATCAGGTTCCTCCACAGTAGTAGCAAGCTATCCGATTCAAGGAGACAACAAGCTTACGTTCTGGCTTCCCATTCAGCCGCCCGCAGCAAAATATATCAGTAATTATAAGGATCAGGAGGTTTTTCAGGAAATATCAAAACGTACCGGTGTTAATGCGGAATTCATTCATCCTGCGGTAGGTCAGGAAAAAGAACAGCTTGGTGTCCTTGTAGCAGCGGGTAATCTGCCTGACATAATACAAATAAGAGGCTTTTATAACGGTGGTTCGGCCGCAGGAGTAAATGAGGGTATATTTGCCGACCTTACAGAGCTGGTTCCCACTTATGCAAAGGATTACTACAATGCAATAAGACAATCTGATGAGGCTTATCGTCTGGCAACAACCAATGATAACAAGATTACTGAGTTTGATTTATTAAAGCAATCAGCTCCGGCGTTTACAAGATTGAACTTCAGAGAAGATATACTGGATGAAATGGGATATGATAAAATGCCCGTTACAATTAACGATTACGAAGAGATATTTGAGAAAATGAAGGCAAAAGGAATTGCCGGATTTTCACCTGCAAAAACCGGCAGAGTAGATCAGTTCATGTGGATATACGGAATCACGGAAGGATTTTTCACAGGTGCTGACGGAAAGGTAAAATGGGGGCAGGGCGAGCAGGCATACAGGGATTATCTGACCATGATGAACAAGTGGTGGAAGGCAGGATATCTCTACAAGGACTTTGCAAGCAATATGACAATCAATGATCTGCGTGCTTTATGGACAAGTAAAAAGGTGGGCATGCATCAGGAACCTGTGGATCTGGCGTATTCACTGGCCAAGGCTAACAAGTTTTCAATTGCGGCGGCAAACTATCCGCGGTTGACCGACGGACAGCCAATCCACTTTGAGACGGTATCAGAGGATATTCTGCCAATAACCAAACCGGGCGAAACAATGGCGACGGTAATCACAACCTCCTGTAAAAAACCCGAAATCGCAGTGCAGTACATCAACTATTATTATACACAGGAAGGTGCAGACCTTTGCAACTGGGGAATAAAGGATAAGTCATATACTGTTGAGACCGGCGGTAAAAAGATATTTACAGATTATATGCTGAAAAATGATAAAATTGCTCTCGGTGATGTGCAGACAATGCTTAAAATACACATGATTGCAAAGCTTGCCGAGCCGGATGTGGAATGTAACCCAAATGTTGTTTCCGATCCGAAAGTACTTGAATTACGCAAAATGTACTCTGATGATAAAACCATAGACAATTCCCAGGTTCTGCCGCTGTTCCAGCTGACACCGGAAGATTCCGCAAAAAGGAATAAGATAATGGCTGATATTGATACATACGCGGATGAAATGACCCTTAAATTTATTATGGGTGCAACTCCGATGTCTGACTTTGACAAATATATTTCACAACTGAAAGCCATGAATATTGATGAAGCAATCAAGATTACCCAGGAGGGCTATGATACCTATAAGAGTAAGCCCGGTATAAAATAACAAAAGCCGTTCCGGAAAAATTTAATAACAACGGAGATTGGAAAATGAACGAAAAAAACAAAGAACTGCTGCTGGCGTTTGCCGATCCCAAAACCTTGATACCTGATAACACGGTTCCGCTATTTGATGCCTGGATAAGGGATACACACA